>JBBSDY010000123.1:0-8485 GCA_038240245.1 Polyangiales bacterium | reverse complement strand
TGAATCGCGAGCGGGCCCACTTTATTGATCTCGCTTCGCAGCTGGGTGTCCGTGAAATCCATGACCTTCACGCTCGCAATCCACACCTGGATATGCGGCGGGTTACCTTCGACACGCGCCCTGATCTCGTTGAAGGCCGTCGGGTGCCAGATGGTGGACCACCTGGAGAGATCAAAAATGGGCGTGTGCCCCGGCTCGACGATGGCGGTATTGCCCTGATCGGTCAGCGTGTAGTCCCTGGCACGTAGCTCCGTGGTGAATGACTCGCCGTAGATGGTCCCGATTCCCCCTCCGGTGAGATGATCGACGTTGACCTGGTAGGCGCGATCGCCGGCGGTCGTTCTGAAAAAGATGCCGGAGTCGCAGCCCCAGTCGATCTTGACCTCCAGGACGACTTCGACATCGCTGTAGGTCTTGTTGGTCATCAGGATGCCGCCGAGGTTGCCCGCGGTTTGACGTCCGGTCATGGCGCCATCCTCGACGGTCCAACCCGCGCCGGGACCGTGATGGTTGGTGGTGCTGCGCTGCCAGCCGGTCATGTCGACCCCGTTGTCCAGGCGCTGGAAGCACGAGTCCTGCGCTGCCGCCCGAGAAGCGATCGCGAGAGCTCCCGCGCACGTCAGACTGGCGATGGTGAGCCGCATTTTCATGGGGAACTCTTGGGGGCCGGGCCCTTGCCAGCACGCGGGATCCACTCTCGGTTGACGTTGGGGATATCGTCGAGGAGTTGCCTGGTCAAAGGGCTCGACGGTGACTGGGTCACCTGATCGGGTGGGCCCTGCTCGACGATCTTTCCCTTGTGCATGATGAAGATCGAATCGGACACGTAATAAGCCAGGCCAATGTCGTGCGTGACGAAGACGATGGTCATGCTGAGCTCTTCTTTGAGCTTCATCAGGTAGTCGAGAATGCTTGCGCGGCTGCATGCGTCGACCATCGAGGTCGGCTCGTCGGCGATGAGCACCTGCGGCTTCAGGATGAAGATGCGCGCCAAAAGCATGCGTTGCATTTGGCCGCCCGAGAGCTCGAAGGGGTACTTTCCCTCGATCTCCTTGGGCTTGATGTTGACGGCGAGCAGCGCCTGATCGACGCGCTCTTCCATCTCGGCGTTGCTCGGCTTTTGTTTGAAGAGCGTGAACGAGCTCTTGAGCTGCGCGCGAATGGTAAAAAACTGATTGAAGGCCGAGAACGGATCCTGAAAGACCGCTTGCACCTGTCGCCAGTGGTCGCGCGGATCGCGCGCGTCGTCGATGGGCTTGCCGTTGAAAAATAGCTGGCCGCCGGAGGGCTTTTCGAGGCGCAGGAGCATCTTGGCGAGCACCGTTTTGCCACAGCCCGACTGTCCGACCAAGGAGACGATGTCCCGATCTTTGATCTTGAAAGTGACGTCGTCGACCGCGATCACGAGCTTCTTGCCGTGCCCGAAGCTGCAGGTCAGGTTGCGCGCCTCGAATTTGTCATCACTCGGCATAGCGGCACCTGACTTCGCGGTCCTTGACGATGCGAATCACCTGCTCGGTCGACTTGCAGTCTGGGCGTACGACCGGACAACGTTCGGCGAAGCGGCACCCGGTGATGGGGAATGCGAGGTTGGGCGGCGCGCCCTCGATGGAGACGGGCTTCTTGGTTCGTTGTCCGGGCTCGGCGCTTAGCATCGAGCCCATGAGAGCGTGGGTGTACGGCTGGCGGCCGTCGTAGATGATTTGCTCGGTGGTGCCCATCTCCACGAACTCGCCGGCGTACATCACGGCGATGGAGCTCGACACGTGGCGAAGAAGCGGCAGCTCGTGGGTGATGAAGAGCATGCTCGATACGATGCCTTCGTCGAGCAAGTCGAACAAGAGCTTGATGACCGACTTCTGCGTGGAGACATCGAGAGCCGAGGTCGGCTCGTCGGCGATGACCACCTTGGGATTGAGCAGCGTGCTGATGCCGATGACGACGCGCTGCTTCGTGCCCGCGGGAAGCTGCACCGGATAGGCGGGCAGAACCTCGTCGGGTTTCAACCCGATGCGCTCGAAGCGTTGGCGAAGCCGGTCGTTGATGTCCTTCTTGTCGGCCGTCTCGTCGTGGCTCAAGATCATGTCCGCGGCCATGTCCTTGATTTTGCGCGTGGGGTTGAGCGAATTGAGCGCTCCCTGCGGGATCATGGCGATCTGACGGCCGAGCACCTCTTTGCGGTTCTGCTCGGGGCTCATCCCGATGATGCTTTTGCCATCGATGCGCACGTCGCCCGAAGTGTGATGGAGCGGCGGGATATAGAGCCCCATGCAGCCGCTGACCAAGGTCGTCTTGCCGCACCCCGACTCACCGGCGATACCCAGGATTTCGCCCTTGTGGAGCTTGAACGAGACGCCGTCCACGGCCTGCACCTTGGCGCCGAAACGGGTGAGGTAGTGAACGCGCAGGTTGTCGACTTCGAGGACGGGTGTCATTTTCGAAGCCTCGGGTTGAAGATCCCTTCCATCGACGTATTGAGAACATAGAGCGCGAACGCGATGACCGTGATGAGCACCATCGCCGGAGCAAAGGCCCACCAGGCCCCGTCGGTAAGCGCCTCGTTGCGAATGGCCTCGTTCAGGATCTTGCCCAGCGACACCGAATCGTAGGGGCCAAGGCCGAGCATGCTGATACTCGCCTCGGAGAGGATGCCCGTCGCCGTTTGCAGGATGAAGACCATGAAGATGTACGAAAGAAGGTAGGGCAGGATGTGCAGCATGACGATGCCGAACGTTCCGTAGCCGTTGATGCGGGCAAGGTTGACGTGATCGCGGCTGCGCAAGCTCGAAGACTGGGCACGCACCGCGCGCGCGCTCCACGTCCAGGTCGTGCACCCGATGATCAGCGCGATCAGCGAAAGGCTGCGACCCTCTTCGAGGCTGCTGCTCAGCAGAATGAGGACGATGAGGCTGGGGATGACCAAGAACAGGTTGGTGCCCACCGTGAGGATGTCGTCGAGAAGGCCGCCCTTGTACCCGCCATAGACGCCGATCAACGTGCCCACGATGGTTGCCACGATGCCCGCCAGAAATCCGACGTGGAGCGACGAGCGGAGCCCGGCCACCAGCAGCGACACCATGTCGATGCCCATGTGATCGGTCCCCAGCCAGTGCTCGGACGACGGCGGCATGAAGGGCAGACCCACCCGCCGGTGGGGATCGATGTTCATGAAGAGCGGCGCGAGGAACGCGATGAGCAGCGTCCCCAAAAAGAGGGTCATGCCCACGAGAAAGGCCGGCGACTTCAGCAGCCCGCGAAAGAGCTTCATCGTGCCCCTGCCTGCGCGGCGCGGATGCGCGGGTCGAGAAGGCCGACCAGGATGTCGACGGTGAAGTTGGCGATCAGGACGCACACCGTGACGAGCAGCGTGCATCCGGTGATGAGCGGGTAGTCGTTGCCCTGGATCGCAGTGAGCACCGCCATGCCGAGGCCCGGGTAGCTGAAGATCATCTCGGTGATGAGCGCTCCTCCGACCATCGAGCCGAGCGCCAGCGCCAGACCGGTGAGCTGCGGGAGCATCGCGTTTCGGAACATGTAGAGCAGGATCTTGCTCTCGCGGATGCCGAGCAGCTTGGCGTACTTCACGTAGTCTGTGCCAAGCTCGTAGATGCACATCGATCGCATGCCGATGGCTTGCCCGCCCACGACGATGAGAAAAATCGAGAGAAACGGAAGCACGTAGTAGTAGCTGGCGCTCTTGAGAAAGGCCCACGACATGGTGGGGATCAGGCCGTCGTCGTAGCCACCCACCGCGGGAAACCACTCCAGGGTGATCCCGAACACGTAGACCAAGAGGATGCCCACACAAAACGCGGGAACGGCGCTGGCCAGAAGTGCCAGCGGATAGAAGCCGCGATCGAAGACGCCCCGCTTGTAAGCAGCCAGCGCTCCCAGAAGGTTACCGAAGATCCAGCCGAAGATGATGGTGGGGAGCTGAAGGCACAGCGTCCACGGAAGTGCAGTCTTGATGATCTCGCTGACCCGCTTGGGGTGCTGCAAGATCGACGTGCCGAGATCACCGCGAAGGCTCATTCCGAGGTAGCGTAGGAACTGCACGGGGAGCGATGTTCTCTGGGGTTTGCCAGCGGCATCGCGCAAGACATTGCCCTGAGGATCGATCTCGACCAGACCGAACTCCTTGAGATACGCGTCCTCTTTCTCGCGCGCCGACTTCGTGTCGAGGCCAGAGCTTGCCTTGGCCATCATGGCATCGACGGGGTTGGCGTCGCCGAGGCGCGGCAAGAAGAAATTGATCGTGACGGCGACCAGGAACGTGAGCAGGTACCAGCCGGCGCGACTCAGGATGTGCTTGAGCTGAGGATGGTTGCGCAGCATGGCCTAGTTCTGTACCGGTTTGATCTGCCAGAGCATTTTGGTGCCCAGTCTGTCACCGGGGATCTGGGGCGGAGTGTACGGATTGTCGGCACTGGGGAAGTTGCTCCAGTGGCGCGTGCTCACCTCGTAGAACTGATCGGGTCGATAGACGAGCGGAAGCGACGGCTGGTACTGCATGTACAGGCGGTTGAGCTCGCGGTACGCGCTCGCCAGTGCCTGATCGTCCTTCAAGGTGGGGATGACATCGAGCAGCTCTTCGATGCGCGGCACGTAGTCGGGAGCCTTGGGATTGTTGAAACGGCCCTGATTTTTGTACATCTTCTCGCCCTCGGGCAGCCACTCCTTGGAGGTGAGAAGGGTTTCGAAACGCGACCAGGGCTTGGAAGGCGCAGGAGCGGGCGACGGCGTGTTCATCATGAGATCGAAGTCGCCGGCGAACAGAGCCGTCCAAAAGATGCTGGCGTCGACGAAGCGTTCGCGCGCGTCGATGCCCGCGTCACGCATGCTTTTCACGGCAATGCGCACGATCGATTCCCAGTCGCTCCAGCCGGTGGGCGACTTGATGTACACGGTGGGCACCTTGTTGCCACTGGCGTCGTGGGTTTCGACGAGCTGGCCGTCGGGGCCCCAAACCGGCGTGTACCCGGCCTCCTTGAGGGTGGCCTTCGCCTTGTCGGGATCGAACCGCGTGCCGTATTTTTGGGCGTCTTCTTCGGAGTAGTATTTGGACTCGAGCCCGAACGGCAAGATGATGCCGGGCTTCATTTCATCGCTGTAGCCAGAGACGGCCAGCTCGCGGATGTCCTTGTAGTTGATGGCAAACGCCATCGCGCGCCGCATCTTCACGTCGTCGAGGGGCTTGTGCGTCACGTTGACGAGCAGCATGGGGATGGATGCCGATTCGAAGAAGGGCGGCTTGTCGAACCAGCTCCGGACTCCCTTTTTGTGCTTGAGCCAGATACGCGGCACGAACGACGACGAGGCATCGATACGCCCCTGCTGAAGACCGACGCTGATGTGGTCGTTGCTCTTGTAGATGGGGTGGACCAGGTATTTCGGAGCAGGGAGCTTGCCCCCGTAGAGAGCGTGGTTGCCCCAATAGGCGTCGTTGCGAATGACGACGATCTTTTCGCTGCTGTACGAAGAGAGGCGATACGGGCCGGAGACGACCGGATCCTTGTCGAACTTGAGCTTGTTGAGCTCGTTGATGTCACCGTTCACATTGGCGAGCAGGGGCTCGATGACATGGCGCGGGACGATGCGCTGCTCGGTGAACGAGTCGAGCACGATGAGCGGGTTGTTGCGCTCCTTATCGAGCACGAGCACGACGTGCCGCGGGTAGGGCGAGGCGCCCTCGTCAGTGAGCTTGACCTCGGTGATGTATTTCCAGATGGGCGCGATGGGGATGCCCTTGTACCTTTGGCCGAGATCGTAGCTGTACTTCACGTCCCATCCGGTGATCGGCTGGCCGTCGTTCCAGCGCGCCGCGGGGTTCAGGACGACTTCGATTTCGCCGTCGCGCACCTCGTAGGACTCGGCGAGCAGCGGCTCCATCTTGCCGCTCTCGGGATCATAGAAGAGCAGATACTCGTAAAGCAGGTTGGTGCCGCTCACCGGCCAATCGGGCGAGCTAAGCAGAGGGTTGAACGAGGCCGGCTCTCCCCACTGCCGACCGCCGACGTAAAGCGTTTCGGAGCGCGGAAATCCACCGGAGCTGTCGCCTTGATCCGGACGGCAGCCCATCGATCCCGAGAAGATCGCCGCAGATACGGCTCCCGCGAGCGCCACTCTCGCCAGGCCGAACGATAGTCTTGAAAGAAGCAAGGTAAGCCTTTTACCAGCACCTACCGGTGTAGCGTCAAGACCATTGGTCTCGTCAGCGGGAGGGCATGCTAGTCTTCCGGGATGGCAGACCCGGCCAAGCGTCGAGCGAGCTACGCCGATGTGCTGGCCGCGCCCGACCACGTGGTGGCCGAGCTCATTTTCGGGCAGCTCGTCACGCACCCTCGTCCGGCAGTTCGGCATGCCAACGTCGCGTCCAATTTGGGAGGCGAGCTCTACGCTCCGTTCCGCAAGGGGAAAGGGTGGCCCCAGAGGCTGGATCATCCTCGACGAGCCCGAGGTGCATTTGCACGGAGATGTGCTCGTTCCAGAGCTGGCGGGATGGCGACGCGAACGAGTGCCCGAGCTACCGGACGATGTCGCGGTCGAGATCGTTCCCGATTGAGTTTGCGAAGTGCTATCGCCTTCAACAGCCGCCATGGACCGAACGGACAAGATGGCGATCTACGCCCGCGAGCAGGTGCGTCACGTGTGGCTGATCGATCCGGCTCTCTTCACACTCGAGGTCTTTCGCCTGTTGAGCAGCAAGACCTACGAGGAGCTGGCCGCCTGACGGGGTGAAGCCACCGTGCGGGCCGAGCCGTTCGACGCCATCGAGCTCGAGCTGTCGTCGCTCTGGCAGAAGTAGGGCGTTCGCGGTGTAAGGTGGGGGGCAAGAGTCCCGTTGTTTCTCCGTGGAGCTAGCTCTTGCCGGTATCTGGGGTGGATTCGTCGAACCGACGGGGCACCCTTTTCCCTTCTGGCTGGGCTTGTGTATCGTCCGGCCGGTGGCGGCTGAGCTCTGGACTTCCGACACCGAGCAGGCGCTCGTCGTCCGCGCCAAGGCAGGCGACAAGCACGCTCTCGGCCTCCTTTTGACTCGCTTCGGGCCGATGCTTTTCCGGTCCGTCCTCTTGCCGCGCCTCGGCAACACGGGCGCCGCCGAGCAGGCGCTGGGCGATACGTACCTCCGTGTCGTCGAACGCATCTCGAGCTTCGAGTGGCAGGGATGCGGGATCTACCCCTGGCTGCGCATGGTCGCGCTGCACGTGGCCGTCGATCTGTTGCGCGCACGGCGTCGCGAGGTTCTCTTTGGCCCCGAGGATCTGCAGCGCGAGGCTGAAGCCTCGGAACAGGACCTTTCCGACGGCGATCTCACCGATACGTTGATCGAGCGACGGGATCTCGACGCCGCGCGATCGACGCTCGAGCGAGCGCTCGAAAAGATCAACCCCCGCTATGCCAGCGCCATTCGCCTGCGCATCATCGAAGAGCGGCCCCGCGACGAGGTCGCGCAAACCCTTGGCATATCGACGGCCACGTTCGACGTGGTACTCCATCGGGCGATGAGTGCTCTGCGCAAGGCGATCGCCCCCCTGGATCCTTTGGCAGGAGAATCATGAAACCGTCCGATCGACCGCCCCTCGTTTCCACCTCGCCGTTCGATGGTGACGACATCGACGCCCCGCCCAGCGAAGAGGAGCTGATCGCCGCCAAGAGCCTTCGCGCCCTTCTCGAGCCCGGTGCGGCAGAGCTCGGGCAGCACCCCGATGCCGAGCTCGCTCAGGCTGTTCGCTCGGCGGCCCGACCGGCCGCCCTCGCCCCCGGGCGACATCGTCGCATTCTCGATCGGTCGCTCGCCAGTCGCTCGAAGGGCAGAGTCATTTATGTCGTGTTCGGCGGCGTGGCTAGCCTGACCGCCATGGCTGCCTCCTTTGCCCTGGTGATGAGGCAGGCAGATGCTCCCTCGTCAGCCGCCACGGTCGCTGCGCTCGAGGCGCCACCGGCCATGGCCCTCGCGCGTTCGACGGCGCAGCTTTTTCCAGAGGGCATTCCGGTCACCGGCGGAACGTCCGATCGCGTCGATCGCATCGCCTACGCGCGCGCCCAGGATCTTCGAGAAAATCGCTTCGCTCGCTGGGGCGTCCGATGAGCGGGCACCCTGTTCGTTCGATGGCCCGGTTCGCGGTCGTCCTGGTGACGGCGATCGCAGGCTGCTCGAGGGCCCCCGATCACGAGACCGCGAGCCACGCGTGCGCTTGCGAAGACGCCAATGCCAAGCTCGTCGATCAGGCGCTCATGGCGTGGTTGTCCAAGGCGCGCACCCTCCACCATCTCGCCGATCTCGCCGATCTCGACGAACCGGTGGGCGATGGGGGATCGAATTCGATCGACAAGGCCATCGCGCCGCTCGACAAGCTCGTTGCGGGGACGGTCCCCCCCGGGAACCCACCCGAGGTGGGCGAGGTGCTCGCCGACACGTACGCGCGGCTGGCAGAGTTACGGGCCCGGCGCGGCGACTTCGAGCGCGCCGACAAGGACGTGGGCG
>JBBSDY010000122.1:0-8546 GCA_038240245.1 Polyangiales bacterium | reverse complement strand
GTGGTGGTAGGGTGGCGGCGTGGAATGGATGTCCTGGCAACGCATCCTCGAATTTGCGACGAAGTATGGTTACGGATTTCTGTTCGTCATCTCCATCCTCGAGAACACATTTCTCGTCGGCCTTGTCGTTCCCGGCGACGTGGTGGTGGTGCTGGGCGGAGGGCTGGCGGCGCAGGCGCGTCTCGATGCGACCCTCGTCACGTTGGCGGTGGTTTTCGGGGCTCTCCTCGGGTCGATGCTCTCTTTCTGGATGGGGAGGCGCGGGGGAATCGTCCTCATCGAGCGCTGGGGATCGCGTGTCGGTCTCGGTCCGGGCAAGCTCGAGGCGGCGCACGCCTTTTTCCGCCGGCACGGCGCCAAGACGGTCTTTGCCGCCACCTTCGTATCGGGCGTAAAAAACCTCGTCCCCGCAGTCGCGGGGGCTTCGGAGATGAGCTTTGGCAGGTTCGCGGTCTACAACGCCGTGGGCTCGGCCTTGCGATCCATGGCGCTGGTGGGCATCGGCTACGTCTGCGGTGCCAACCTGCCGCGAGCGCTCGAGATGACCAAGCAGGCCAATGGCTGGGCCGTCGCCGCAACGCTCGCGTTCTTGACGGTCTTCTTGTCCACGAGGTTCGTTCGAAAGAGACGCGCCGTCCGTCACAGTGGCGCAAAAACCAAAGATCGCGTAGATCCTGGGGCGTCATGATCTCCGAAACCCGTCAGAAGCTCGTCGACCTCAAGCGGCGCCAACAGGCGCTAAGGGGGCATCTTTGACGTCCCCAAGCTCGAACGTAAGCTAGCCGAGCTCAACGAGCAGGCCGGAGCCCCCGGGTTCTGGAACGATCAGGCCAAGGCCCAGGTCCTGCTGCGGCAACGTGCCGACGTCGAGGGCAAGCTCGAGTCCCTGCAGAAGCTCGACAAGGATCTCGCCGAAGCGGGCGACTACTTCGAGCTCGGGGTGGCCGAAAATGATGCATCGGCGATGAACGATGCCGAAGCCCAGGTCGACGCGCTCGAGAGCCGACTCCGGCAGTCCGAGCTGACGCGCATGTTGTCCGGTCCCGTCGACCACGCCAACGCCATCGTGAGCATCAACTCCGGCGAGGGCGGCACCGAGTCCAAGGACTGGGCACAAATGCTCCTGCGCATGTACCTGCGCTGGTGCGAGCGTCGCGGCTACAAGATCGAGATGGTCGACTACCAGGAGGGCGACGAGGCCGGGATCAACGGCGCGGCGTTCACCGTCACCGGTCCCTCGGCCTACGGCTACCTGCGCGCCGAGACCGGCGTGCATCGGCTCGTGCGCATCAGCCCCTTCGACGCCAACGCGCGCCGTCAGACCTCGTTTGCCGCCGTCGAGGTCACGCCCGACATCGACGACGAGATCAACATCGAGGTCAAGGACGAAGACCTCGAGATCAAAACGATGCGCGCCGGAGGCAAGGGCGGGCAGAACGTGAACAAGGTCGAGACGGCGGTTCGCATGAAACACATTCCGACCAACATCGTCATCGTGTGCCGGGCCGAGCGCAGCCAGCACCAGAACCGGCGCATGGCCCTCAAGATGCTCAAGGCGAAGCTCTACGACATCGAGCTGCGCAAGCGCGAGGATCAAGCGGCCGCCGCGGCGGCTGCCAAGACGGCGATCGGCTTTGGAAGCCAGATCCGCAGCTATGTTCTCGCGCCCTACCGTTTGGTCAAGGACTTACGAACCGAGTTCGAGACGGGCAACGTCGATGCGGTGCTCGACGGCGCCCTCGATCCGTTCATCGAAGCTTATCTTCTGGCAGCGGCCGGCGGCACCCTCAAAAAGGGCGGTGTCGTGGTGTCGGATGAATGATGAAATCGTGAGGATCCCCATGTCGCTTGGCAAGCTGGTCGTTTCTCTCGCCTTCACGGGCGCGTTGCTTTTGACTGCCTCGAGCGGATGCGGAGGCGCCATGAAGGTGGGCGAAACGCACGTCGGAAAAGAAGAGCTCTACAAGACCGGCAACTTCAACTACGACGAGTTCTTCGAAGACGTCAACGGACTGCAGGGCAGCGCGAAGAAAGCCGTCGACGACGAGAAGGCGGCACGCGCTCCACTCGGTCACGCACTCGGTGTCGGCGAGACGTCGATCGATCGTCTACTCGAGGTCTTGAAAGACAAGGCCAACGAATACGCGCAGAGCAAGAGTCGCGTGCACCTGGCGATCGAAGGTCTCGACGACCAAGGCAAGCCCGCCGCGGGCAAACAGCTAACGGTGGCGCCGACAGCGGCCAAGGGGCGAGCCGTTCCCAAGGATGCGACCGACTTCGCTGCGGCCCTCGAGCAAACCGCCAAGGCCGAGGGCCAGGTCTGGGAGAAATACGGTCCCATGCCCGACAGGGGGCGTCACCTCGTCGAGCGAGCCGATACGCTGCAAGGCACCGTCGGCACCGAGTTCGAATCGGCCAACAAGGACAAGCGCGAAGAGATCTCCCGCGAGCTCAAGGCTGCCAAGACGGTGGCCAGCGAGATCGCCGAACGATGCGACAAGGTCGCGGGCAATGCCACCAAGTTTTTCAAGCAGGGCAACGAAGTGCTCGTGGCTGCCGCGAACGCCGAGATCAAGCCGCCCGCCAAGGGACCGAAGGGCAAGGCTGCCAAGTCTTCGGCACCGGCGTCGAAGCCCAAGGATGCGCCGGCGAGGCCTGCCGCTGCCTCCAAACCCGCCGCTCCCGAAGGGGACACCAAGCCAGTGCCCAAGCCGGCCGCCGGTGAAGGCGCCGGCGACTTCAATCCTTAGCTCAAGAGTCGACGTGCGTTCGCCAGCGCCCGTCGCGAAATGCCTGAAGAATGGCTTTTGCCTTGTCACCTTGTGCTGCACGCAGCCCCTCGTCGGTTCCGAAGAAATCGAGAAACCCCGGAATGGCCTTCATCACCAGACGATCCACGGTCGCAAATCCCATGGTCCATTCTGGAAAGGTCCGCTGGGTCACGGATGTCCTTAGCAAAGTGACGACGCGACCGTGACGAGCGTCTTTGGAAATCCGGCCAAAAATGCTCATGACATTGTCGGGCGGACCCTCGAGAACCTGCAGGAAGGATCCCGCATCGTGCAGAAGCATGCCGGTCACGCCAAGAGCCGTGTTGTTTCGCCGCGCCACGGTCAGGAGCGCGCGCAGGTCATCCTTCGAAAAGGGGCGCGTGGCCGCGCTTGCGTAGATGATTTGCAGCACGGTACTGCAACGACCCGACGGAGATCTTCTGAAGGCGCTGGCGTAACAAAAGGCCGCTCCCCCTCCCTTCGGCCCTCCCGGACGGGGTATGCTGGGGCGGGTGGACTTTCTCGCCGAGCTGACCGCCGTGCTTCGAGCCTTCGACGCCTTCGGTGTCGACTACGCGCTGTGCGGCGCGGTTGCCCTGGCGATCCATGGTGCGCCGCGCGCAACCCAGGACATCGATCTGCTCGCTCGCGCCGATCGTCTCGACGAGACAAGGAATGCCGTGCGATCGTGCGGCTTCGTGCTCGAAGCTTTGCCGATGACTTTTTCTGCGTCCGGCATCACGATGCACCGGTTCACCAAGATCGTCGACGGGCAGCCGTTCATGGTCGACGTTCTCGAAGCCGAGGGCCCTCTGCAGGCCGTGTGGGACTCGAGACAGCGGCTTGCGTGGAACCACGGCGAGGTCGGTGTCGTCTCGCGCCAGGGGCTCATCACCTTGAAGCTCGCGGCCGGTCGCCCGCAGGACATCGCCGATCTGCAACGGCTCGAGGAGCTCGACCGTGGTTGACTTGTCCGCCGACGCCATCTCGCTCCGCCTCGAACAGATGGCGACCGAAAGCTCGCAAAGAGGCCGGCGCTGGCAGGTGGTCGACGCCTCGCCGGGGGCGATATCGGCGCGCATTGGCATTCTTGCAACGGCGAGCGATCTCTGCCTCGCGCTTGTGAGGCTGGGGCGCGAGGGCACGTTCGTCGCCGGCCGGAGCCCATGAACCCGTGGACGCCCCCCCGCGGGCGCGCTACACCGCGGTTTCGCCATGTCCAAATCCCCGGAGAATCCTCCGCAGGCGGGAGCCGAAGAGGCGATCTTGCGGGCGCGCGCCGCCAAGGGCGAAGCGGTCCGCGCGCGCGGCGAAAATCCCTTCGCCAACGACCTCGCGGCCGCGCCGCTGGTTGCATTAGGTGACCTGCGCGCCCTTTTCGCCGAGGCCCGTTCGGCCGATGGCAAATACGACGCTGCCAGAGTCACGGCCCTTGCCGCCGGCCAGCCGGTGCACGTTGCCGGGCGCGTGGTCGCGCTGCGCGCGCTCGGAAAGCTGACCTTTGTTCGGGTGCGAGACCGTCAGGGCGAGATGCAGCTCTTTTGCCGGAGCGAGTCCCTGAACGAGCAATGGGCCCGGCTCGACGAGATCGAGGTCGCCGATTTCGTCGAGGCACAGGGCGTCCCCATGGTCACCAAGACCGGCGAGCTATCGCTCGAGCCGACGACGATTCGCCTCCTTACCAAGGCCATGCGACCGCTCCCCGAGAAGTGGCACGGCCTCACCGACATCGAGCAGCGCTATCGCCACCGTTATGTCGATCTGGTCGCTAACCCCGAGGTCAAGGACATCTTCGTCGCGCGAAGCACCATCGTGCGCGAGCTTCGTCGCTACCTCGACGGTCTCGACTTTCTCGAGGTCGAAACGCCGTCGATGCACACGCTCATCGGTGGCGCTACGGCCAAGCCGTTCATCACGCATCACAATGCGCTCGATATGCGCCTCTACATGCGCATAGCGCCCGAGCTCTACCTGAAGCGCCTCGTCGTGGGCGGGCTCGATCGGGTGTACGAGCTCGCGCGCTGCTACCGCAACGAGGGGCTCGACACCAAGCACAACCCCGAGTTCACCGCGCTCGAGCTCTACCATGCGTACGCGACTTACGAGACTTTGATGGACATGACCGAGGACCTGGTCCGCACCATCGACGATCGCCTGGCGGCCCGCCTACCCGAGGCGCACGCCCGCTGGAGCGCGGCACGTACGTTCACCTTCGCCGAGCCCTTCGCCAAGGTGCCCATGAAAGCGGCGGTGTTGCGGGCCCTCGAGAAGTCGGGCTTGCCGGCTTCGGTTCCCGAGGACATCCGCGAGGGCCCGCAGCGCATCAAGGAGTTTGCTGCCAC
Organism: Polyangiales bacterium; assembly: GCA_038240245.1. Taxonomy (GTDB): domain Bacteria; phylum Myxococcota_A; class Polyangia; order Polyangiales; family Polyangiaceae; genus DASWDH01. The sequence continues at coordinate 3,433 of JBBSDY010000122.1, read as the reverse complement.
CTCGCCGCGCGCCAAGGCCATCGACTGGAGCAACTTCCACAAGGCCCTCGCCAAGGCGCACAACGACGGTGAAGCGCTCTTTTTGGCCTACGAATACATCGCCGAGCCTTTCTATCCCGACGACTACCGCAGCAAGGACGGCTCCAAGAGCTTGCCGGTGTTCACCATCGACTATCCTTACGAGATCTCGCCGCTATCACGGCGAAAGGACGCCGATCCGTCGCTTGTCGATCGGTTCGAGCTCTTCGTCAACCGCATCGAGGTGTGCAATGCTTTCTCCGAGCTCAACGACCCGGCCGATCAGGCCGCCCGCTTTCGCGATCAGGCCGAGCGGCGCGCCGGCGGCGACGAAGAAGCGATGGACTACGACGAAGACTACGTGCGCGCGCTCGAGCATGGTCTGCCTCCCACCGCCGGCCTGGGAATGGGCATCGATCGTTTCACCATGATCTTGACGAGCCAGACGTCCATTCGCGAAGTCATTCTCTTTCCGTTGCTCCGTCCAGAGAACGCCTAGTCCTCGTGGATGCGCCGCTGCCCACATTGAAGAAGAGCCACTGGCGCTGGTGGGTCGGCGGGATTGCCACGGTGCTCGGCCTGGCCCATGTCGCCCTCGCATGGAAGGCGCGCCGGCTGCCGGTGACCCATGGGTCGGTGTTCAAGCTAAAGCACGAGATCATCCGCTACGGGGCCGCCGCGACCGCGGTGGTCTTCGCCGTTTTGTTCCTCGTCTCTCTCATGCCGTGGGTCTTCGATCGTCTCGAGGGCCAGAGCTTTCGCTCGTTCGTCGCCGTGCGTCACGTGCGCGCCGGCAAGAGCGGATTTCTCACGGTCATCTCCGTTCTGTCCATTCTCGGTGTGGCAGTTAGCTCGTGCGCCCTCTGCGGTGTGACCAGCGTCATGGGCGGGTTCGGACAGGACTTGAAGCGCAAGATCCTGGGCAACAATGCGCACATCACGATCGACACCAGCGCCATGGGCGGATTCGCCGACTACGCGGGGGCGCTCGATCAAATCCGCCTCGTGCCCGGCGTAGCAGCGGCCACGCCCGTCGTTCGAGGCGAGGGCATGGCGTCCTCGTCGTCGAACACCGCGGGGGCGCTGGTGCGGGGCATCGATACAGGCTCCATCGGCAACGTCATCGATCTCATCAAGAACATCGAAGTCGGCGACTTCAAGTACCTCGAGAATCCCGAGTTGCTGACGCGTCTTCCGTCCGACGAGATCATCGGTCTCGGCCCCGGGGGTGAGCCGTACGTCAAGGGCCCCGACCTCAACATGGATCCGAGCCTCGACCCCGCCCTGCGGGACGTGCTGAAGGGCCCGCCCGTCTACCCGGGCCTTGTCGTGGGCCGAGAATTTGCGAAGACGCTTCACGCCTATGTCGGGGACGAGATCACGCTCATTTCGCCCCTCGGCGATCTGGGCCCGATGGGGCTTTTACCGCGATCGCGCAGGTTTCGCATCGCCGCCATCTTCTACAGCGGCATGTATGAGTACGACGCGACGCACGTCTACATGAAGCTCGATGCCGCGCAAAATCTCTTCTCGATGGGCGAGGGTGTCAGCGCGATCGAGGTCAGAGCCGTCGACGCCGAGCGAACCAACGAGATCGTCGCTCCGGTCGAGGCGGCGGTGGGGCGGTCCGATCTTCGGGTGAGAGACTGGCGCGAGCTCAACAAGAACCTTTTTTCGGCGCTCAAGCTCGAAAAGATCGCCACTTTCATCATCCTGTCGATCGCCATCCTGGTGGCGAGCTTCTGCATCATTTGCACGCTGCTCTTGATGGTGACCGAGAAGGGCAAAGAGATTGCCATCTTGAAGGCGGTGGGGGCGACCGATACAGCCATCCTCAAGGTCTTCATGACCGAGGGCATCATCATTGGCGCCATCGGCACCACCCTGGGCGTCGTCACGGGCCTGGTGTTCTGCCTGTCGCTCTCCGTCTATGGCGTTCGTCTCGATCCCGAGGTCTACTACATCGATCGACTCCCCGTGGCGGTCAATCCGAGCGACTACGTGGCGGTGACCATTGCGGCGATCTTGATCTGCACCCTCTCCACCCTCTATCCCGCGCGGGCAGCCTCGCAGCTCCGCCCGGTCGATGGACTACGTTGGGAATGACCTTGGCCACCCTCGTCTCGATCCGCGATGTTCACAAGTCCTTCGACCACATGGGCCGCAAGCTCGACGTCTTGCGGGGCATCAACCTCGACATCGACCAGGGAGAGGTCGTGGCCATCGTCGGACCGTCGGGCGCCGGCAAGAGCACGCTCCTTCATTGCATGGGCACTCTCGACTTGCCCACCTCGGGCAAGATCGAGCTCGCGGGCGAGGACATCACCGATCTCGGTGTCGGAACTCGCAAGCTTGCGGCCGTGCGCAACCGCACCATCGGGTTCGTCTTTCAGTTCCACCACCTGCTACCCGAGTTCACCGCCCTCGAGAACGTGAGCATGCCGGGTCTCATCCAGGGCAAGAGCCCGCGCGAGATGGAAGGACCCGCACGTGCGCTGCTCACCGAGGTGGGCCTCGCCGAGCGTCTGACCCACCGCCCCGGTGAGCTGTCGGGGGGCGAGCAGCAGCGGGTCGCCCTGGCCCGCGCGCTGGTGCTGTCGCCCAAGCTGCTTTTGGCCGACGAGCCGACGGGCAACCTCGACACCGCCACCAGCTCGGTCATGCACCAGCTCTTTTTCCAGATCAACAAGACCCGGGGCACCACCATCGTCGTGGTGACCCACAACGCCACCTTTGCCGAGCAGATGCCGAGGATTGTCCACTTGCGCGACGGCCGCGTCGAAAAAGACATCCGCCGTCTCGAGGGCGAAAATACCCTGACCGGTGCCCCCCTCACGGTCTGATTTTTTTGTGATTGCCTATTGTCGGGCCTCTCTCTAGCTTGCGATGTCATGAGGGCATTCTGGCTTTGGTGTGTGGTTGCCTTGGCCGTGGCTTGCTCGAGCGATGAGACAGCCAAGGGCCTGGCCGAGGGGTGCGTCATCAACACCGATTGCAGCTCGCCGCTCGTTTGCGCCTTTCGCAAGTGTCACCAGGCGTGCACGAGCTCCCGCGACTGCGCGGCGGGTCAGCGCTGCATGGCCAGCGATCGCCCTTTTCACGTTTGCCAGCTCGCCGACGAGCGTCTTTGCGCTTTCAACAGCGATTGCCCGCCCGGACAGGTTTGCGGAGCCGACGGCCAGTGCCGCGATCAGTGCGCCGCCACCCGTGACTGCCTCTCCGAGCAGACGTGCGTCGGCGGTACGTGCGCCGACAACTCCGAGGTTACCGACGCGGGTCTCGTCTCGGCCTCCATGTCCGAAGGCGGCCCGCCGGCGAGCGGCGTCCCGTGTCTCTATACGTCGGAGTGTCCCGATCCGCTGGTCTGTCGCAACAAGAACTGCTCGAGCGAGTGTCTGCAGGCGACCGATTGCAG
>JBBSDY010000121.1:0-8549 GCA_038240245.1 Polyangiales bacterium | reverse complement strand
GTTCTGGTCGTCGATGACGAGGTCGACGCACGCGATCTGCTGGCGGTCGTGCTCGAGAATCCTCGCGTGGAGGTTCAGGTCGCATCGAGCGTGGCCGAGGCGCTGGAGCGCCTCGAGGTTTTCCGCCCCGACGTCGTCGTCTCCGACGTAGGCATGCCCAACGACGACGGCTACACCCTGATTCGGAAGATCCGCACCTTTCACATCGAGGACTTGCGCCAAACGCCGACCATTGCGCTGACGGCCCATGCGCGCGGCGAGGATCGCTCGCGCGCCCTCGTCGAGGGCTTCAACGTGCATCTCGCCAAGCCCGTCGACCCGACGGATTTGATTGCCATCATTGCCGAGCTTGCCGGGGCGATGTCGGTCGGCCGATGATCGTGATGTGCGATCTTCGCACTCAATCTTTGCGCAGATTGTCCTGCCACGGCGACTCCTGACGGTCGTCGCAGAGAAAGAAGAAGACGGCGCGCAGATCGGTGTACTCTTGCGCCACGATCTCCGCGAGAAACGCGGGCATGGCGTCGATCTCCATGCCCTCCCACTCGAACCCGCGAAGCCCCTTGGTCATCGCGCGCAGGCCTGCGGTGGTGAGCTTGTCGCGTGAACGCCAGTGCCGCTCGATGGCCATGCCCACCGCCTCGGCGAAATTGGCGGGTGGCGACATGCTTTCGGGCAACGCCACGCGGTCGAGCCCGACGCTCCAGCAGAGCCAGGTGAGCGCGTTCCAGTCGGCCCGGGCCCGGCGCATGAGCGAGGCGACATCGAGCCCCGTCAGATCGAGCGTTTCGTCGACTTGCACTCGTTCGATCGCCTCGGCCTGTTGGTCGTTGCCGTTGGCGGCGAGCTCTTCGTCGTCGAACGTGATCTCGAAGACGCGCCGTTCGAGGGTGGCAGGCCCGCGCGGCAGGAGGACGGAGAGATCGGGAAGTTGCCACGCCGGCGCACTGGGCACCTGCTCGGAAATGAGCCCGCGCACCAGTTGAAGCCGCGTCGCGCACTTCTGAATGGCCTCGCGCACCTTGGACAGCGGCTGGCACGGCTCTTCGGGGAGATCGGTGAGAAGCGAATCAAAACGGGCTCGCGCCGGCCAAAAGTCGAATGTCGGAAAGAGCACCCGCCGATAGCTCTGCAAAAACTCGCGCTGCTCGACGTAGTCGTCGCTCAGGTGCTCGGCATCGGAGCTCGCGCTGTCGGGATCGCCCAGAGATAGATCGATGAGCGCTCGCGTGACGTAGCAAGGCTCGAGCTCGGGGGCGAGCACGATGGCCGCGTCGACGAAGTCGAGTGAAGCCTGACTCGCGCCAGGGCACGACGACGCGATACTCCGAAACAGCAGCGCGGGCTCGCCTCCGCGCAAGAGCGCATCGACGAGCCACGTGATGTTGGCATCGGCGATCTTGATGGCCTGCGACGCGATGGCCGTGGCGTGCTCGGGGCGGAGCCCGGGTCGCGCCTCGTCGAGTTGGCGAACGAGCGCGGCCTGGTCTTTCGTCACCGCGGCGGCGCGGGCGAGGGCACACAGGGCCTCGCCCGTCCGATGCTCGTCGCGAAGAGCGCGCGCCACCTGGGTCCAACCATCGGCGGACCGCGCCGTCCTGGCAAATGCGGGCGAGCTCGAGGCGTCGCCCAGGGGGACGCCCAGGTCTGTGCTTGCGACGACGTTGCCATCGTCGCCGAGAAAATCCCACCTGCCTGAGACCAGATCGTCCTTGAAGCTACCCCGCTGGGATCGAATTCGCGCGTCGGCATAGACGTCAGGACCGCAGTGCCGAAAGTAGGGGCCGCAGCGTTTGCCTTCCTGAAAGTGGGACTCGTCTTGCAGGTCTCCCGGTTCCGAAAACCAACGGCTCGTGCCGTGCTCTTTGCCGGCCAAAAAATGGCGCTCTTCGAGAAGCGCGCCTTCGGTCGCCCACCACCGAAAGAGGCCGTCACGCTCTCCCTTGCCGTTGTAGCCGCCCTCTCGCCACCGTCGCGAGGTCTCTTCGAAAGCGGCGCCGGCGGGCACCTGTCTGGGTCGGTCGGGATGGATGGACCCGTCAGAAAGAAGGAGCTGGCCCTCCTTGTTGTAAAAGCGCTCGTTCTCGGTGCGGTCTCCCTGGTCGTACGTCGTCTCGAGGCGAAAGGCCCCAGGGGGCACGCAGCAGATGCGCAGTGCCTCGGGTGTGTGACCTTGCGATGCGAAGGCCTGGACGCGACCGTGCATCTTGCCGGCTTGGTACTCGCCCTGGCGAGCGAGCTCGCCGTTGGGATGAAAGCGACGAAAAGCTCCTTCGAGCAAACCGTTTTCGTATCGACAATCGAGAACCTTGGAGCCGTCGTGCCGAAAGAACACATGCGCGCCCGAAGGTTTGCCGTGCTCGTCCACGGCTCCCACGCTCCATTCCGATTTGTCCTCGTGGAAGACGGCGTTTTCCGGGACGGAGGCGGGGCGCTCGGGGTCCTCGGGCACGTGCGCAGTGTATCACGGCAGAGGTGGGGTGCCATTTGACCGTCGTTGCGTGATGGACTTGGACGGGCTCGCCAGGCGCGGCATTCAAAAGCGATAGAAGAAGTACCGGCGATAGCGAATGTCGCGAAAATGCAGGGGGGCGTTGTCTCTTGGGCTCGCGTCAGGCTAAATTGGCCGATACAATCCGGCGTATGTCCTCGAAACACGGCCCTCGCCGCTTGCTCGCCGCCGCCTTGTCGGCTCTTTCGCTTCTGGCGCTCGTGGCGCACGCTGACGGCGTGTCCCTCCTAGAAGGGAGCGTCATCAAAATCACCCGTGACGCCGTGCTCAACGGCGTGACGCTGGCCAAGGGCACCGAGCTCAAGATCGCGAGCATCAAGAAAAATTCCGAAGGCGCGGTCACCCGAGTCGACCTGCAACAGGTCGACGGCGACAAGAAGCTCTTCAAGGCCATCCCTCCCGAGGCGATCTCCGCGCTCGCTGCCACACCCAACTCCACCGGTCCCACCGGGGACCGCGCTTCGATCTTCAAGGTAGCCGCGCAGATCCCGATCGTGCGCGAGCTTTCGCTGGGGAGCGTCGTGTTTGGTCGCGGCACCGTGCTTCAGATCGACCGCGTCGAGAAGAACAAGGCGGGCAACGTCGTCAAGCTCGATCTACGCGAGACCAGCGGAGCCAAGAGGCTCATGCGGGGCGTCACGGTCGAAGCCCTTCTGCTCGCCCTTTCGCCCGACGATGTCACGTGGCCCGACGGCGCGGTCGGGCGGGTGATTCAGCTCGGTGCGGACTTTCAGTTCGGAGCAATGGGCTTTACCAAGGGAACCAAGCTCGTGGTCACACGTCTGGAGACCGAGCCCAAGGCCCACGAGATCATCAAGGTCGACCTCCGTGAGACCGAAGGCCAGAAGCGCGAGGTCGCGGGCGTGCCGGTGGCGCAGCTCAAGCAGAACGGCGCCATCGGCACATCGGCGGGTGTACCCAAGTAGCTACGCCGGCGTGTGCACCTCGAGCGTGGGCGGGCTGACCTGGAGCGTCACCTCGGGGGCCGGCGCGTCGAGCGGCTCGAGAGCGGCGCTGATGACCTCGCTCATGTCATCGGCGAAGAAGAACTGTATCGCGTCGCGCGCCTCCTTGGGCACGTCGTCGAGATCGCGCGCGTTTTTCTGGGGAAGGATGACCCGGGTGATGCCCGCACGATGTGCGGCCAGCACCTTGGCCTTGATACCGCCGACCGGCAAGACACGCCCGCGCAGCGTGCATTCGCCGGTCATGGCCGTGTCGGAGCGAACGCGTCGCCCGGAGAGCAACGAGGTGAGAGCGGTGAACATCGTGACGCCCGCCGAGGGCCCGTCCTTGGGGACCCCGCCTGCCGGCACGTGAATGTGCAGGTCTTGCGATTCGAGCGTGTCGATGTTGATGTGCAGCTCGTCGGCGTGGCTTCGTACGTAAGAGAGCGCCGCCTTGGCCGACTCTTTCATGACATCACCGAGCTGGCCGGTGATCTCGAGCCGCCCCTTGCCCGGCATCTTCGATGTCTCGATGAACAAGATATCGCCCCCGACCGGCGTCCAGGCGAGCCCGGTGGCGACACCGGGCACACTCGTGCGCTCGGCCACCTCGGCAAAGAAGCGAGGCTTGCCCAGGTAGCGATTCAGGTCCGCTTCGGATACGTGCAGCTCGTGTGATTTCTGGTCGGTCGCCCTGGCCAGCTCGAGCGCGAGAGCGCGGCACAGCTTGGTGAGCTCTCGACCGAGCTGCCGCACTCCGGCCTCGCGCGTGTAGTCACGAACGATGGCCGAAATCGCGCTGTCGGTGATGGTCAGCGTACCCGTGGGGATGGCGTGTGCCTTGAGCTGCTTGGGAACGAGGTGCCGCTTGGCGATGTGAACCTTCTCGTCGGCGGTGTAGCCCGAGAGCTCGATGATCTCGAGTCGGTCGCGCAAGGGAGGCGACAGTGTGGAGAGATCGTTGGCCGTGCAGATGAAGAGCACCTCGGACAGATCGAAGGGGATCTCCAGGTAGTGATCGGTGAAAGTCTTGTTCTGCTCGGGATCGAGCACTTCGAGCAAGGCGGCCTCGGGCGAGCCCATCCAGCCCACGGCGAGCTTGTCGACCTCGTCGAGGAGCATGATCGGGTTCTTGACCTTGGCCTTCTTCAGGGCGTGCAGGATTCGGCCGGGCAGGGCGCCCACGTAGGTCCGTCGATGGCCGCGTACTTCTGCCTCGTCGCGCACACCGCCGAGCGAGATGCGAACGAAGGGGCGCCCGGTGGCATCGGCGATGGATTGCCCGAGTGACGTCTTGCCGACGCCCGGAGGACCGACCAGGCAAAGGATGCTCCCGCGCGTCTGTCCGGTGAGCTTGAGGACGGCCATGTGCTCGAGGATGCGCTTCTTCACGTCGTCCAGGCCGAAGTGATCGTCGTCGAGCTTCTTCGAGACCGACGTGAGATCGTCCTTGGCATCGGCCTTGGCGCTCCACGGCAGGTCGGCAATCCACTCGAGGTAGGTGCGCACGACGTTGTACTCGGCTTGCTGCGGGCTCAGGCTCGAGAGTCGACCGAGCTCGCGATCGGCGACGGTGCGTGCTTCTTCGGATAGACCCGCGTCGTCGAGGCGCTTCTTCAGCGCGGCAAGATCGCCGGCGTCTTTGTCCTCGCCGAGCTCGCGATGAATGGCCTTGAGCTGCTCGCGCAGGAGCGCTTCGCGCTGCCCCTTGCCGAGCTCTTGGCGGACGTCGGCGTCGATCTTCTGTTTGACCTCGGACAACGCCTTGGCCTCGGAGAGCATCCGGGCCACCATCCTCAGCCTGGACGGCACGTCGGTCTCGCGCAGCACGGTCAGCTCTTTCTCGGTGCTGAGCCCGAGCGCCGAGGCGACCTGATCGGCAAAGACCCCCGGCTCGGCGGCGGAGAGCGCCACCTGTCCGAGAGAGCCACCACCTTTGGCTGCCAGCTCTTGCACGTGCTCGCGAAGCGAATCGGCGAGCAAGCGCGCGTCGTTGCTTTCGGCACCCTGCTCGGGCAAAGACGTCCCTTCGCCGGTCCAGAACGCGCCCTCGGCCGAAACACGGGTCACCGTGAAGCGACCCAGGCCCTCGAGCGCCAGCCGGTACTCGCCGCCGGGAAGCTGAACCACTTCGCCCACCCGCACGAAAGTACCGATGTCGTGAACGTCGGACCGTCCGGGATCGACGACCTTGGGATCTTTCTGGGTGACGACGCCGATGATGTCGCCTGCGCTGAGCGATTGCACCAGGGCAACCGAACGCTTTCGACCCACGGGAAGGGTGATCAAAGTACCAGGAAAGAGCACTCCCGTTCGCAGCGGGAGAAGAGCAAATGGGGATCGGGGCGTGCTAGCGCCACCGCGCAGCTGGCTCATCGTGGGCTCCTTGGCGGCGCAGTGATGAGCGCCGCGATCAGGACCTGTTCAACCGCCCGCGAGCGTGATTGCCGAAGGCGGGTGAATGGCTTCGGGCAAGGTAAGTCTGTTCAGGTGTGCGTCAAGGTGGAGTGTGATCAACCAGGCTTCGAGCCGAGTAAACGAGCCGTTGCACCTCGTCATGGGCATTGCTGGCGAGTTTGGCGACACCTGCGCCGGCCGCCGGGATGGGCTCGCCTATGGCGACACCGACGCATGTGCTGCGAGCTCGCGTGATGCGCTTCAGGTGGTCAGCGATGGGCTCGTCCGCATAGATGGCATCGGCGCGCTGGTAAGCGATTCCAACGGGCACCACGATTCCTTTTTCGCGGGCGATGGCGACGAACGCTCCCGCTTGAAACTCGCGCACCTCGTCTCCAGCAAACGTGGTCCCTTCCGGAAACACGCCGATGCTGATGCCCCGGCGCATTCGTTCGCGCATGCGCTGGACGGCGCTCGCTCCGCTGGTGGGGTCGGACCGATCGACGAAAAGAGTGCCCGCGCGCCGCGCCATCACCCCGAGGGCTGGCCATTTCGCCATGTCGCCTCGGGCCAGGAGCTGCCCCCCAAACAGATGGAGCATGAGCAGGATGTCGATGGTCGAGCGATGGTTGGCGACCACGAGCTGCGGTACCACTGCGGGCGCTCCGCTGGCTCGGTTTCGATCGCCCGGCGCGCCCTCCATCCGAATATCGACGCGAAGAATGCCGAGAAGCGAGCGTGCCCATTGGCGCACGTAGCGGTTGCGCCGCTCGTCGGTCACCTGGTGCAGGCGCTCCTCGATCGTCAGAGCCGCCAGCATCACTCCGGACAGACCGCCCGCGGCGGCCGCCCGCAAAGGAGCCCGAATCTTCATGGGAAACGCCAGATACTCTACCACCGGACCATCGAATGTGCGGTCCTTGGCGCAGAATCTGGGTCGTGTAAGCTGGGGCTTCCTTAAATGGCGCTTCCAGAACGCAGTGAGCGCGCCCGCGGTTTTAGCGTTTTGCGCCTGCGCGCAGCCGCCGTCCCCCAGCTCGAGCTCAGGTACCTGGGGCGGGTGTTGCTGCATGCGGCGCTCGTGGGTGCGGTCACCGGTTTGGCCGGGTCGTTTTTCTTCGTCGCGCTCGAGGTCGTTCAGCGCTTCTTGCTCGAGGATTTGGCGGGCTACCAGCCGCTGCGCGCCTACGGCGAGACGGTGGTGGAGATGTCGACCCACGCACCGTTTCGCCCGTGGTTGCTTTTGATCTTGCCGGGCCTGGGTGCGCTCGCGGGCGGCGCGCTCACGTCGTTTTTGGCCCCCGAGGCACGGGGTGGCGGCGGCGACGCGATGCTGCATGCCTTTCACGATCAGGGCGGCGCGGTGCGCCGGCGCGTGGCGCCGGTCAAGGCCCTGGCTTCGATCTTGACCCTCGGAAGCGGAGGCTCGGGCGGACGCGAGGGGCCCACGATGCAGATCGGCGGCGCCATCGGCTCGGTCATCGGTCGCTACCTCAGGGTCAGCACCAGGGAGCGCCGCATTCTGCTCATCACCGGCATGGCGGGTGGCATGGCCGCCGTGTTTCGCACGCCGCTCGGCGCCGCGCTCCTCGCCGTCGAGATCCTCTATCGAGACGACTTCGAATCCGATGCGCTCGTTCCGGCCCTTCTGGCGAGCGTCGTATCGTACTCCGTCTTCATCTCCATTTTGGGCGAGTCGACGCTCTTTGCACATGCCCCGCGCTACCCGTTCATCCCGGCTCACCTACCGTGGTACGCGTTGCTGGCCGTTCTCATCGCGGTCCTGGCGAGCGGGTTCTTGTCGCTTCTTTCGACCGTGCGGCGGATCAGCGATTCGATTCGCGTGCCGATGTGGGTTCGGCCGGGTCTGGGTGGTCTCGCGCTCGGTGTCTGCGCAACCCCGGTGGTGATGCTGGTCGGACCTCGTATCGGGCAAGCTGGGCAAGGCCTTGGTATCTTCGGAGGTGGATACGGAGCTGCGCAGGTGGCCATTACCGGCGCGTCGTGGCTTCCCGACGGCTGGCGCGCCGCCGAGCTTTTGCTTTTGGTGGGGTTGGTCAAGATTGTCGCCACCTCGCTCACCCTCGGAACCGGCGGTAGCGCGGGCGACTTCGGTCCCTCGCTCGTCATGGGCGGGCTTTTCGGGGGAGCCTTTGGACGCGCGGTGCAGCTCGTGCTCCACGATCCCCGCATCGACCCGGGCGCCTTCGCGCTCGTCGGAATGGGAACCTTCTACGGCGGCATCGCGCACGTTCCCATCAGCTCGCTCGTCATGGTGTGCGAGCTTTCGGGAAGCTACGATCTTCTCGTTCCCTTGATGCTCGCCGAAGGTGTCGCGTTCGTGGCCCTGCGCAAGCGGTCGCTCTATTCGGCGCAGCTTCCCACCAAACGCGAGTCGCCCGCCCACCGTCACGATCTGGTGTTTCACACCCTGGAGTCGATGCGGGTCGGCGACATCGCCGTTCGCGACCGACCCTTCATCTCTTTCGAGATGGCGACGCCTTCGCACCAGGTCATCCACGACATCGCCGAGAGCTCGTGGCAGGATGTCTTTCCCGTCGTGGGCAAGGACGGCAAAATGGTGGGAATGATCAACTCCGAGCTGCTCCGCACGTTCGCCAGCCAGCCCGACTTCGAGCTGGTCACGGTGGCTGCGGATCTCATGCAGCCGCCTCTCTCGGTTCTCGCTTCCG
>JBBSDY010000120.1:0-8584 GCA_038240245.1 Polyangiales bacterium | reverse complement strand
GACGCCGTGCTCGGGGCCGGCCTCGGCGATGGTCTTGGGTGAGGCCACGTTGACTGCCACGTTGAGAACGAAAGACGTTTTGCCCATGCCCGGGCGAGCCGCAACGATGGTGAGCTCGCCGTCGTGCAAGCCCGCCGTCTTGGCGTCGAGGCGCTCGAAGCCCGTGGGCACGCCGGTGATGCGCTCGCCGCGCTTGGCCAGCTCGGTGATCTGCTCGAACACGGCGCGGATGATGGGCTCGATGCGCTGAACGCTGCTCGATTCGGGCGTGCGTGCGATTTCGTAGATGGACTGCTCGGCGCCGTCAATGAACGCCTGGACCTCGCCCACGTCGCCGTAACCCTCGGCGGCGACCTTCTGGCAGGTGGCGATGAGCTGACGAACGCGCCACTTCTCTTTGACCATGCGCGCGTACGTGTCGACGTGGGCGACGGACGGAACCGAATCGACGAGCTGAGCGAGGTAGGCGCTGCCCCCCACCTGAGCGAGCCGCTCGCGGTCGCGTAACGCGCCGGCCACGCTGACGATGTCGATGGGCGTGCCCTTCGCGGACAGCTCGACGCTGGCTTCGTAGATGCGGCGGTTGGCCTCGGAGTAGAAATGTTCGGCGTGGAGGTTCTCGAGGACCTTGTCGAGCGCATCGCGCTCGAGCAGGATGGCCGAGAGGACCGCAGCCTCGGCGTCGAGGTCGTGAGGCGGAACTCGCCCCGATGCCGGCGGCGGAGGCGGGGCTTCGAAAGCGTGTGCGCGTGCCTGTCGATATTGCATCTATCCTACCCCGTGGATGTAGCGCGGATTCGGCGCTCGAGATGTGACAGGAAACGTCCCATCATTCGTCTTGGTCGCCCCATTTGCCCAGAGACTTCTCACCACTCCTCCGCACGTTGCCCACAGGTCACAGCCCCAAATGACGAAACCCCCGGCGGCTTCTCATTGGAAGCGGCTGGGGGTCTCACCAGTAGAGCGCGCACCCTACCTTTTTCTCTTCTGGTTCGTCAAGAAGATCGGAAGCCTTGCGTGGTAACCTCCACGCCCCGTGTCCCAACGGTCGCCGCTGCTTCCGATTTTTCTCATCGTTCTGGTCGACGTGTTCGGCCTGGCGATGATCATTCCGCTCTTGACGATCTACGCCGAGAAATTCGGCGCGTCACCGCTCGGTGCCACGATGCTCATCTCGATCTACGCGGGCTGCCAGCTCGTCTCCGGACCGTTGCTCGGCAAGGCCTCCGATCGCATCGGTCGAAAGCCCTTGCTCGTCGTAAGCCAAATTGGAACCTTCATCGGTTTTCTCTTGATGGCCCGGGCGACGACCCTGTGGATGCTCTACCTCGCGCGCGTCATCGACGGAGCCACCGCGGGCAACATCTCGCTCGCGCAGGCGTACATCTCCGACAACAGCGCTCCCAAGGACCGAACCAAGTCGTTCGCCCTCATCGGCATCGCGTTCGGCGTTGGTTTTCTGGTGGGGCCCCTTCTCACCGCCTATCTCGTCAAGTACGGCCTGAGCGCTCCCATCTACGCGGCATCGGCGATGTCGTTCACGAGCATCATTTGCACGCTCACGTTGCTCCCCAAGGCAACGCCGAAACCGCCGGCAGCCGAGCGTGACGAGGGGCCGGCAGGGCGGCGTCTGGCCCTGTTCGAGTGGAAAGAATACACCCAGTATTTTTCGCGTCCCGTGTTGAACGGCCTCTTGGCGCAAGTCTTCTTCTACATTCTTGGCTTTTCGACGTTCACCTCTGGCTTCGCGCTCTTTGCCGAGCGCAGGTTCACGTGGAACGGCCACCCGTTCACGCCTCGCGAGGTGGGCGGCGTGCTCATTTACGTGGGAGCGCTGGGAATCATCTTGCAAGGGGGACTGATCGGGCGGCTCGTCAAGCGCTTCGGTGAGCCTCTGCTCGTTTGGTCCGGCTTCATTTCTCTCATCGTCGCGTACTTGATCCTCGGGCCGATCAGCGATCTTCGCTGGCTCGTGGTCGTCTCCACCATCTCGTCGTACGGCAACGGCGTGCTGCGACCCGCGCTGTCGAGCCTGGTTTCGCAGAGCGCGGGAAGGCATGAGCAGGGCGTGGTGCTCGGCCTCAACCAGTCTCTCAACTCGGTGGCGCAGATCATCGCTCCCATCGTCGGAGGCCTTCTCATCGGGGCCGGTATGCTCACCACCTGGGCATGGGTGGCCGCCGGAGCGGCCGTCGTCGGCCTGCTCGCTGCGCGCTGGGGCTCCGCGCTCGTCGTTCAGCCCGCGCGAGAGGAACGACCCGCCTAGCTTGGACTAGCTAACACTACTGCTACAGATTTCTCCCTACCAGATCGATCATCGAAGTCGCGAAGGGCCCACTCAAACCGGACAGGCGGAATTTGTGGTGCGACGAAGTGGGGCTGGCGAGGCGTGGCGGCCGAACCAGGGCGAAAGTGGGTTATTCCGACGGCCTCGCCGTAACTTACGTTGGGGCGGCGCCAAGTCTGCTGATCGTGATCTGCTCCTGCCAAGACTGCAGCAGTATTGCTAGCTAACGCGTGCAGCTCTTCATGACGCATCTTTCCGCGGAGGGGCACTCGTGGCCGCAGGACCCACAATTGTTGGAATCCCCCGACAGATCGACGCCCTGGGCATCGCAATCGGGGCTCGATTGTAGGCACGCCTCGATGCACCGATCCGACTTGGGTTCGATCGTCTGGGACATCCTGCCGCTCGCGCACGACGTGATGACGAAGCAGCCAGGTCCAAGATCGCCATCTACGCCCTGAAACGGTCGGTCAGCCCCGCCAGAAATATCACCGTCCGACGTCGCTGACATTCCGCTGTCGTTCGTGAAGCCGACGTCCACGTGCGACGAGCACGACGAAGACGCAAAGACCCAGAGACCGAGCGCCGTCGCCCGGACCGAAACTTCGCCGGTCATCGAGCGCTCTCGAGGGCCCTGTCCACCACGGGTAAAAACATGCTTCGCGTGTACACCTTGCGAAACCGCTCACCGGCAGCGCGCGCCGATCCGAAGTCGTGAGCGAGCACCAGGGCCTGGACGCGCATGCCGTCGCGCTCTTCGACGAGCTGACCGCGAGGAAACGATTTTTCGTGCGAGCGGAGCGCCGAAAGCGCTTCCGAAGCGTCGCGACGAACGAGCGCGGCGCGCGCACGATCGAGCAACTTGCGCTCGTCGGCGAGGCGATCGGTTGCGCGAGCGGGGCGGGCTCGCTCGACCGATGGCGCCTTCGAGAACGCTGCCGTCGCCTCGAGCGGAGCGTCGAGATCGAGCGACACCGATGGCACGGCGAGATCGGCGATCGGAGCTCCGACCGCTGAACGAGCCGCCGGCGCCGTGCCGAGGCTCATCGCCTGCTGATCGCCGAGCGCAGGCGCACCCGGCTGTCGCAATCCGAGCGTCAGCCCGCCGCCAGCGGCGAGGGTCACCACCGCAACGCCCACCGCAATCTTCCACGCGGCAATGCCCACCGCGGCCGGGGCCATCGCGGGACCTGCCTGCGGGACCCACTTGCCTGCGGACCTGGGCGACATGACGAGCATGGCCCCTCCGAGCCCGAGCGCTCGATCGACGCGACGCGCGACGTCTTGTCGCACCGCCTCGGAAGGATCGGCTACCTGCCGATCGGCTTCGATGAGCTCGCGCAGATCGGGCGGCAAGAAGGCGTTGTGCGATGTGCTCATCGGCACCTTTGCCTTGCCTGGATGCGTCGGACCGCCGCGATGAACTGCTCGCGACCCGTGCGCAGTCGGTAGTACATCGTCTTCAGTGGGATGCCGAGCGCTTCGGCGATCTCGGGGCCGGTGGTGCCGTCGAAATCGTGGGCAACCAGAACCGCGCGGCGATCGAGATCGAGAGCACCGAGCGCCTCGCGCAGCATCGCGTCTTCTTCGCTGCGAGCCATGAGGTCGTCAGCGGCAGGACCACCGAAGGCGACCTCGATGTCATCGCGCACCATCTCGCGCGCGTGACGAGCGAGACGCATGTAGTCGGCGGCGACGCGGAACGAGACACCGAAGAGCCACGGTCGAAGCGGCCGGGTTGGATCGTAAAGATCGAACCGGCTGTAGACGATGATGAAAACGTTTTGTGCTACATCGGCGAGCTCGCGATGCGGAACGCCGAGACGTCGCAGGGTGTGCCACACGTAGGGGAACTCACGGTGGTAGATCACCGCAAACTCCTGCCCCGAGGGCAGCTCGCGCTCTTGCCTGGGAACGGCTAGCTCACCCACGTCGATCATTTGGGTCGAAGGCAGGGAGTCTCTCACCGAAAACGCACCACGGTCGCCACGCCGAGCGAGGCCGCCGCCGAAGAAACGGCCCAGCCGGGCCGATGATCCACGTCGAAGCTGTTCTTGGTCATGACCCAGTCGATATCGAGCATCGCACGAATCCTGAACGGCTCTGACAATACACCCTCGTAGCTCACTCTCATACCCAGCATCGCCAAAAAGCTCGATCCCGAGGCATCGACCCCGTAGCCGCGACCCGAGCCGTGCAGCTCTCCCGCCCGTCCCAGGCCGCAAAGGGCCATACTCGTAAGTTTGCCGCAAACGACGAACGACGCAAGGACGGGCGAAACCGCTATCGTTCCCCCGCCGAACGATGCGTCGCGCGGAAGGTCGGCACGCCCTTCAATCTCCAGGGAAATCGCGCGCCCCGCGAGTCCGATTCCCACCATCGCACCGCCGCTGATCTCGGGCTCGGGACCGAGCGTCGCCAGCCCTCCCATCACGAGCTGCCAGTGGTACCGATCGCCCACGACGATGGAGATCTTGGTGCCCGAGGCGACGTCGGGCTCGATGTCGTTACCCGAATCTCCGGCTTCGCGGTCTTCCGGGGCGTGTCCGGTCTTGTTGTCCTTCTGCGGAGTTGGCGGACCGCCCGCGGCCGGTTGCCCGCTTGACCCCTGACCTGATCGCGTCGTGCGCTCTGCCTTTCCCGCTGCCGTCTCGGCCGGCGAGACCGATGTCGCGCCTCCCGATCCCGCCGGCGTGCCTCCCGATCCCGCCGGCGTGCCTCCCGATCCCGCCGGCGTGCCTCCCGATCCCGCCGGCGTGCCTCCCGATCCCGCCGACGCGCCGCCCGAGGCCGACGCCGGGCCAGTCGCGCCCGGTGCGCCAGCCGGGCGTTGCGCGTCCGTGGCGCGCAGGGGATCGATCGCAATGCTGATCGCGAGGGCCATCGCCTTGCCGAGCTCGGCGCAATCGCCCGATATCGATTCGATTTGGCGCGTTCCCGGATTCTCGCGCGATGGATCGTCGAGCTTGATCTCGCCACGCAAGCCGCGATTGGTTCGTGAGAAGGTTGCGTAGAGCGTGCTCGGAGCGCTCGCCACGAACGGGTCGTAGCCAAGGCGCGCAACCGTCGCGGACCGAAGCTGAAGTTGGTCCGGACAGTGTGCGTTGGTGCGATCGACCAGCACGAAACGCACACGCACTGGCGACGGCTGGTCCGCTCGTGCTGAAATTGTCGCGGTTAGACAAACGGCGAACGTCGCAGCGCACGTGTGCCTGGCTCTCCAGCTCGCCGACAGCCGGCGCGAGCGATACGGCGAGTGGGCTCCCCGCATACGATCTTCCATATCACCGATGCTTGGCTCGAGAGCCCGAATGGCAGGGCCCGTCACAGGGGCGAAAACACGAATTTTTGGGATAATCTAGCTTGTTGGCCCAATTTGAATGCGAGAAAGAAGGAGCACCGCGACCATGACCACCACCACGCGAAGTCCGGTAATCGGGCGTCTCGCAATGGGCAGTGTGCTGTTCGTCTTCGCGTGCGGAGGTAGCGGCGGCAACACGTACGGTGATGGCACCAATGGCAACGGCACGGGCACCGACAACAACGGCAACGGCAACCTTGGTCTGACGGGCAGCGGCACTGGCGCCACGGGCGGCGCCAATGGCACCGACATTCCCGGCGGCGTGAAGGGGCAAACGATTGACCCCAACTCCGCGTGCGTCGCCGACAAACGTGAGGGCGAGCAGGTTCCGATCGATCTCTACTTCATGGTCGACAAGACGGGCTCCATGCTGTGCCCCATCGGGCGCGCTGGCGATAGCTGCGCGGCTCCTCCCAGAAATCCGGTGCGGGGCGCCACGCGATGGAGCGAGATGTCCAAGGCGCTCACCGCGTTCATCGGCGCAGCCGACAATGCGGGTCTCGGCGCCGGCATCGGCTTTTTCCCTCGACCGGGCAAGGACACCGACAACGGGATCACCTGCCAGGTGGCTGACTACGAGAAGGCCGACGTCGATATCGGCATTCTCCCTGCGGTCGCCGCGGCCATCACGATGTCCATCGCAGACCAGAAGCCCGCCGGCAGCACGCCCACCCTCGCCTCGATCACCGGCGCGCTCAACTACGCAAAGGCACGACAGGTGGCAACACCCTCGCGGCGCGTCGCGCTCGTCTATGCCACCGACGGCATTCCACAAGGGTGCAAGACAGATGGCGTCGCCCTCGCCGCGATGGCCGCCAAGGACGCGCTCACCACGGCATCGATCCCCACTTATGTGCTCGGAGTCGGTCCCATGCTCGACAGCTTGAACGCCATCGCCGCTGCCGGCGGCACGGGCAGGGCGTTTCTCGTCGACACCGGCGGCGACGTAACGATGCAGCTCGCGGCAGCGTTGCACACCATCAAGTCGCGCGCGCTGACCTGCGATTACACCATCCCGATGTCCTCGTCGGGGCCCATCAATCCCTCCCAGGTCAACGTGATTGCCCACGTCGGCGACACGGGGGCACCCACGCTCATCGGGCAGGTCATGAACAAGGCCGGCTGCGACGCCTCGGGCGGCGGTTGGTATTACAACGACACCCAGACCATCATCACGCTGTGCACCACCACCTGCAATCCGCTGCTCATCACGCCAAACAGCGGCCTGCAGGTGATCATCGGCTGCGCAACCGAAGGCCAGCCGGTCAGGTAACCCGACTGGCCTTTCGGCGCGCCTATTTCTTGGCGCTGATGATGAGCTTGAACGTCGCGGTCAGGTCGCCGAGAAGCTTGGCGGTGACGTCGAACGTTCCGGCCGTACGGATGACGTCCGGGAGCACGAGACGCTTGCGGTCGATTTCGACGCCCATTTCTTTGAGAGCGGTGGCCACGTCTTTCGCGGTGACCGAGCCAAAGAGTCGGTCTTCCTCACCGACTTTGCGCTCGAGCTTGACCACGACTGCCGAGAGCCTTTCGGCCTGCGCACCAGCTTCGGCGCGGGCCTTGGCAGCGCGCGCTGTCGAGATGCGCTGCGCGTGCTCGACGTGTTTGACGTTCTCGAGTGTGGCGGGCACGGCGAGCGAGCGCGGGAGCAAGTAGTTGCGTGCGTAGCCCGGGCGAACGCGGACGAGATCGCCGCTTTTGCCCAGGTTTTTGAGGTCCTGTTGGAGGATCACTTGAACGGTGGTTGCCATGACGACCTCTAGCTCGTGACCGTGAACGGTAGAAGGGCGATGGTGCGCGCGCGCTTGATGGCCAACGTCACCTTGCGCTGATGACGTGCGCAGTTGCCCGAGATGCGGCGCGGCACGACCTTGCCGCGATCGCTGATGAAGTACTTCAGGGCCTGCGGGTCCTTGTAGTCGATGATGACTGCCTTGTCCGCGCAGAACTTGCAGACGCGCTTGCGCGCGCCGCGTCGCCGGCCGGGAGCATCCGCGTTGAGGTCGGGTGTCCTGCCGAAGTCCTTGTCGTCGCCGAAGTCGATGTTGCGCTGGCTCATGGCTACTTCTCCTCCTTCTTCTCTTCGGCAGCGGGTGCAGCCGCCGCGGGTGCAGCCGCCGCGGGCGCAGCAGGCACGGCGGGCGCAGCGGGCGTACCCGCTGCAGCGGCAGCAGCGGCAGCAGCAGCAGCGTCCTTCTTGGCGGTCGCAGCGGCCGCGCCAGCGGGCGTCGTCCAGTCGTCCTCGAGCCCCTCTTCGGGCTCTTCGCCGAACTCGCTCTCGTGCCGCGGCCTCTCGGCCTCGGGAGCATCGACGAGACCCAGCGCCTTCTCGCGCGATTCTTCCTTCTCGTCGTCGGGCGGCGCCTCGATGCGCGTAAACTTCACCTCTTCGGGATCGACCGTCACGCTGTCGATCTGAACATCCTCACGCAAGAGCACCGTCTGGAACTTGAGCACGTTGTCGAGCATGCGCAGATTGCGCTCGAGCTCGGTCACGACCGCGCCACCACCCAGGTACCGCAGGTAGTAGTAAACGCCACGTCGCTGCTTGGCGACGACGTAAGCGAGCTTGCGGCGCCCCCACGTCTCGACCTTGACCAGCGTGCCGTTCTCGCGACCTACGACCTCGGCCACGCGTCCTGCAACCTTGTCGGCAGTGTCGGGATCGACGTCCTGCCTCAGGACATAAATGGTTTCGTATTCTCGGGCGCGCTTCTGCGCCTCTGCTGCTGTTGCCATGTGATGATATCTCCCTGTGGACAATGGCCCCAGGAACGTGTGCCCTGGAGCAAGGAGCCGCCCGGCACCATGCCGAACGGTTCGACGCGCGAAGCATTGCCTCGCGCGAAATCTTGGCCCTCGCCCTTGTTGCCGGACGAGCCGCCGCCCTTGGAGCCGCTGGCGCTCGAGCCGCCTTCGCCTCCGGGCCGCTT
>JBBSDY010000119.1:0-8611 GCA_038240245.1 Polyangiales bacterium | reverse complement strand
GTCGTGTCGAGGCGGTCTTCGAGCATCGGAGCTTCGTTCCGTTCAAGCCGGGTGATCCTCTCGCGTTCGTCGACGAGGTCTTGGCGTTCGTGCACGAGCTGCAAGCGACATCGTTGCCCGATTCCGGGCCGGGCTAGCCATGCAAGGAGATCCGCTCGGAATCATCGGAACGACCGTCTCCGACAAGTATGCGGTCGAAGCCGTCGTCGACGAGGGCGGCTTCAGCATCATCTACCGCGCGACCCACCGCATCTGGAACCAACCGGTCGCCCTGAAGTGCTTCAAGCTCTGGAGCCGCCTCGCACCCGACAAGCGCGACGCGCTGCTCGAGGACTTCATCCGCGAAGGGGCGCTGCTGAGCGAGCTATCACGCCGCAGCGCGAGCATCGTGCAGGCCCGTGACGTCGGAACCTTCACCACGCCCGCCGGCGCCTGGGTCGCTTACCTCGTTCTCGAGTGGCTCGATGGAAACTCGCTCGATACAATCTTGAAGACCCAGCATGCGGCGGCCGGACCAGGCGCTTCGTTCGCGTCAGCGTGGCCGCAGGCCCGCGTCATGCGCGTGCTCGAGCCGGTCGCATCCGCGCTCGACATCGTGCACCGTCAAGGCATCGCCCATCGCGACATCAAGCCGGCCAACATCTTCGTCACCGGCACCCTCGATGGCGATGACATGTTCATCAAGGTGCTCGACTTCGGTATCGCCAAGGTCGTCGGCTCCGCCGGCATCGAGTTCGCCCAGACGCAGGGCGAGATGACGTCGTTCACGCCTCGCTACGGAGCGCCCGAGCAGTTCAGCCGCTCCCACGGGTCCACCGGCCCGTGGACCGACGTCTATGCGCTCGCGCTCGTTTTTTCGGAGCTCGTCGCAGGGCACCCCGCCCTCGAGGGAGAGAATTTCATTCAGCTCGGCATGTCCAGCGCCGATGTGGCGCGCCGCCCCACCCCGCGCACGCTGGGAGCCAACGTCAACGACGCGCTCGAAGAAGCGTGTGCGCGCGCGCTCGCTTGCCGACCCGAAGATCGGTACCAGACCGCCGGCGAGTTCTGGGATGCGGTGCGCGCGGCGATCGATCTGCCCCCGATGACGCGACGGTCGGCTGTCCGGACCACGGGCCCCAAGGCTCCGTCGTACCTTCCGGCGCACGCGGCTGCACCCACGATGCAGGCGCCTCTGCCCCAATCGCAGGTGCAGACGCGTCCCGCGCCCGGCGCGATTTCGAAATCCCGTGGCTCGGCAGGGAAGGTTGCAGCCGCGGCGGGCCTGGCGGCCGTCGTCGCCATCGGCTGGTGGTTCGGAGCCAAAACGCACCTCGCCGCTGCGCCCGCCGAGGCGCTCTCGGGTGCGGTGTCCGGGGCGCTCGTGGTCCCGGCGCCTCCCCCGCTCACTTCCGTGGCAGCCGCCGCGGCGCGCTGCCCCCAGCAAATGGTCGCCGTCGCGGGGGGCAAGTTCTTCATGGGCGACGACGACGGCGATGACGACGAGCGTCCCGCCCATCAGGTGATCCTGTCTCCCTATTGCATCGACGTCCACGAGGTGACCGTTAGCGACTTCGACGCGTGCGTCCAGGGGTCGGCCTGCGAGGCCGCTCCGGTGGTCGTCTCGTGGAAGGATATCGCACCCAACGATAAGAAGGTGTTCAGCACGCTATGCAACGGAGCGGACACCGAGCGCGGGCGTCACCCCATCAACTGCGTCGACTGGGCCGCGGCCGCGGCCTACTGCTCGTTCGCGGGAAAGCGGCTTCCGACCGAGGCAGAGTGGGAGTTCGCCGCGCGCGGCTCGGATGGCCGCAAGTACCCGTGGGGCGACGAAGAGCCCGACAGCACGAGGCTCAATGCGTGCGGCAAAGAGTGCATAGCCTGGGGCGCCAAAAACGGTGTCCAGCTGAAATCGCTCTACAGCAACGACGACGGCTACGTGGGCACCGCCCCGGTAGGCTCATTTCCCCAGGGGGCCTCCCCCTTCGGGCTTCTCGACATCGTCGGCAACGTTTGGGAGTGGACGAGCGACTGGGAGGGTACGTACCACGCCACACCCGAGACCGATCCCCGAGGACCGAAGACAGGCACACGCCGCGTCGTGCGAGGTGGCGCCTTCAATGGCGCCTATGCCTCGTGGATCCGCCCCACGCGACGCTACAGCGATCGTCCCGAGACGCGTAGCCACGCGTACGGTATGCGCTGCGCCAAGAGCCAGTAGGATGCATGCTTGTTAACCTCGTAGGAGTCATGACCATGAGAGCGAATGACCAAAGCCGTCGAAGCTTTTTCTCGCTGCCGAAGCTCGGCATGCCAAAGAGTGCGGCGCTTCTCGCAATGTCGATGGCATTCGCCTGTGCGGGAAAAACCAGCGGTGAAACCGGCGGTTCCCTTTCGTCATGCGGCGCGAATTGCACGGTCGATCAAGTCACATCTTCGTGCTCATCGACCTGCGCCAAGATGATTCAGGCAGGCTGCTCGAAAGAGAGCTCCAGCGATTGTACGGCGAGCTGCGTGAAGTTCGGAAATTCGGCCAACTGCCCCGCGGCCCAGCAGTTCTTACGGTGCGCCGAATCGGTGACGCCCACGTGCTCGGCTGGCGAGCCCGACTTCGGTCCGTCTTGCGGCGCGATCCTGAAAGAGGCGAACCACTGCGCTTCCGGCAACGAGTCCGTCGTATCGGTCAGCCCGCCTGGCGGCTCGAGCGGGGTTCCCGGCGTGCCCATCGACGATCCCACGATCTGTCCCGACATCCCTCGTCCGACCACCGTGGCCGGTTGCGCAGGAGGCGGCTCGGCTCCGATCGAAGGCGTCGATGCGGCACTGCAGTGCACGTCGTCGTGCCAGGACGGCACCGGCAATGTTTGGGAAGCGGATTGCGACGGCACCACGTGCGCGTGCACGTACAACCGAGCCCACGCCTGCACCTGCGTCATGACGCAAACCGCGGGCGCATGCCCTTCGTGCTGCCCCGGAACACGCAGCCCCTGAAGCCACCTGCTCATCCGATGAGCGCAAGATATAGTTGACACGGCGTCGCCGGACACAATATGTTGTGTCTCGTGGTTGGTCGCCTGGGCATCTGCTCAGGCAAGGGAACCCGGTGAGAATCCGGGGCTGCCCCGCAGCGGTAATTGGGAACGAACGTCGTCTCATGCACTAGCGCCCGCAACCGGGCGCCGGGAAGCGACGACCAGTAGGAAGGCGACCCCAAGTCGCAACGCCCAGAGCCCGAAGACCTACTGACCGCCCGTGATCGGCAGACATCCGACCGCGGCAACCTGAGCCTCCGAGGGGAGGCTGAACCTCAGGTGGAAGACGCAATGTTTTGCGGCCTGGTGCCGCACGACGTGAACGAGAGGGAGATCCGATGACCAACGCAACCGCGCCAGCGGGCGGCGAGCTGCTGCCTTCTGCAAGACGAGACGTTCCGCGCCGCACGCCCGAGAGCTACCCCGAGACACAGATGCGGGTGAAGAAGCGCAACGGCGCGTTCGAACCGGTCGACGTCAACAAGATCGTGCGCGCGGTGGGTCGCTCCGCCGCGGGGCTCGAGCGAGTAGACGCGATGCGCGTCGCGCTGAAGACGATCAGCGGGCTCTTCGACGGCGCCACCACCAAGGAGCTCGATCAGCTCTCCATCCAGACGGCTGCGGGGCTCATCGTCGACGAGCCGGAGTACGCCAGGCTCGCTGCACGTTTGCTGTCCACGGTCATCGACAAGGAAGTGAATGGACAGGAGATCCACTCGTTCTCGCAGTCGGTCGGTGCGGGGCACCGTCTCGGGCTCGTCAACGATCGGCTGCTCGAGTTCGTCGCCGAGAACAGCCGCAAGCTCAACGATGCCATTGACCCGCCGCGGACGAGACTCTTCGAATATTTCGGCCTGCGCACGGTCTACGATCGCTACCTGCTCCGCCACCCCAAGACGCGCGATGTCATCGAGACCCCGCAACACTTCTTCTTGCGCGTGGCCTCGGCGCTCGCGATGACGGTGGGTGAGGCCCTCGAGCTCTACGCGGCCTTTTCGGCCCTCGAGTATTTGCCAAGCTCACCCACGCTGTTCAACGCGGGTACGCGGCACGAGCAGCTTTCGTCTTGTTTTCTGCTCGATTCGCCGCAAGACCACCTGGAGAGCATCTACCAGCGCTACACCGACGTCGCGTTGCTCTCCAAGTTCTCGGGTGGCATCGGGCTCGCCTTTCACCGCGTCCGCTCGCGCGGTTCGCTCATCGAATCGACCAATGGGCACTCCAACGGAATCGTGCCATGGCTCAAGACGCTCGACGCTTCGGTCAGCGCCGTCAACCAGGGCGGCAAGCGCAAGGGGGCGTGTGCGGTGTATCTCGAGACGTGGCACGCCGACATCGAGGAATTTCTCGAGCTGCGCGACAACACCGGCGACGACGCCAAGAGGGCCCACAACCTGAACCTCGCCAATTGGGTTTCGGATCTCTTCATGAAGCGCGTGGAGAACGACAGCGACTGGTCTCTCTTCGATCCCAAGACCGTCCCCGAGCTTTGCGACCTGTGGGGCGAAGCCTTCGAGCGCGCCTATGAAGCTGCCGAAGGCTCGGGCATCGCCCTGCGCAAGGTGCGGGCTCGCGATCTCTATGCCCGCATGATGCGTACGCTCGCCGAGACGGGCAACGGGTGGATGACCTTCAAGGACGCCTCGAATCGCGCCTGCAACCAGACCCAGGAGAACGGCCGCACCGTCCATCTTTCAAACCTTTGCACCGAGATCCTCGAGGTCACCAGCAGCACCGAGACCGCCGTCTGTAACCTGGGATCGATCAACCTTGGGCGTCACGTCAGGCGCGGCGCCTTCGACTTCGAGATGCTCGCGAAGACGGTGCGCACGGTGATCCCCCAGCTCGATCGCGTGATCGACATCAACCTTTACCCCATCGGTAGCGCCGAAAAGTCCAACGACCGCTGGCGTCCGGTGGGCCTCGGCGTCATGGGGCTAGCCGACGTGTTTTTTCAGCTCAACCTGGTCTTCGACGGTCCGGAGGCGCGTGGTCTGTCGCGGCGGATCGCCGAGGAAATCTACTATCACGCGCTTTCTGCCTCGTGTGATCTGGCCGTCGTGTACGGACCGCATGCGTCGTTTCTCGAAACTCGAGCGGCGCACGGCGAGCTGCAGTTCGACGCCTGGGGCGTGGTCGGCTCGGACGACGAGCGCTGGCGCGTGCTGCGCGAGCGAATTCGCGCCGTGGGACTGCGCAACTCGCTCCTGGTGGCCATTGCGCCGACGGCGACAATCGCTTCCATTGCCGGGTGCTACGAGTGCATCGAGCCGCAGCTGTCGAATCTTTTCAAGCGCGAAACCCTGTCCGGAGATTTCTTGCAGGTGAACCGCTACCTGGTGGCCGAGCTCCAGCAACGCGGGCTCTGGACCGAAGAGGTGAAGAATCGCATCAAGATGGCCGAAGGCTCGGTGGACGGGCTCGAGATGTTGCCGGCCGGGCTTCGCGCCATCTACCGAACTGCCTGGGAAATCCCGATGCGTTCGCTCATCGACATGGCGGCCGACCGGGGAGCCTTCATCGATCAGAGTCAGTCGCTCAATCTCTTCGTCGAGAATCCCACCATCGGGGCGGTGTCGTCGATGTACTTCCACGCCTGGAAGAAAGGCCTGAAGACGACCTACTACCTGCGCTCGCGACCCAAGACCCGAATCACCAAGGCCACGGTCGAGACTCCCGACGTCATCAAGCCCTCGGACGCGGTCAC
The DNA here is from genome assembly GCA_038240245.1 of Polyangiales bacterium. Taxonomy (GTDB): domain Bacteria; phylum Myxococcota_A; class Polyangia; order Polyangiales; family Polyangiaceae; genus DASWDH01. Next base: position 2,890 of record JBBSDY010000119.1, on the reverse strand, counting down.
TTGCTCGCTCGAGAACCCCGAGAGCTGCGAGGCCTGCCAGTGAGCGCCACCGAGCGCCCCGCGCGCCTGCTCGATCCCGGGTTCTGTCTCACCCTTCGTCCGATGTCGTATCCGGTCTTTTTCGAGATGTACAAGTCGGCCATCAACAACACCTGGACGGTGGAAGAGATCGATTTTTCGACCGACACTGGCGATCTGGCGACGAAGATGTCCGGGGCCGACCTGCACCTGGTGCGCCGCCTGGTGGCGTTTTTCGCGACGGGAGACTCGATCGTCGCCAACAACCTGGTGCTCAATCTCTACGAGCACATCAATGCGCCCGAGGCGCGCATGTACCTGTCGCGCCAGCTCTACGAAGAGGCGCTGCACGTCCAGTTTTACCTGACGCTGCTCGATAGCTATGTGCCCGATCCCGCCGAGCGAGCGCGCGCCTTCGCCGCCGTCGACAACATCCCTTCGATACGCCGCAAGGCCGACTTCTGCCTGCGCTGGCTCGACTCGGCACGAGGGGGCGCTGGGCTGGGTGATCGCGAATCGCGACGGCGATTCTTGCTCAACCTCATCTGTTTCGGCGCGTGCGTCGAGGGACTCTTTTTCTTTTCGGCATTTGCGTACGTCTACCACTTCCGATCGCGCGGCCTTTTGCACGGGCTCGCGGCGGGGACCAACTGGGTGTTTCGCGACGAAAGCGCGCACATGGCCTTCGCCCTCGAGGTCGTACGAACGGTGCAGAGAGAAGAGCCCGATCTTTTCGACACGGCGATGCGGCGCGAAATCGTGGAGATGGTCGAGGAGGCGGTGGCCTGCGAGGTGCAGTTCGCCGAGGACCTTCTGGGCGGCGGCGTGGTCGGGCTCTCGGTGCGCGACATGCGCCTGTACCTCGAGTACATCGCCGACCAGCGGCTCGCCATGCTCGACCTTCCCAAGCGCTACGGGTCGAAGAATCCGTTCTCGTTCATGGATCTGCAGGACGTGCAGGAGCTCGCGAATTTCTTCGAGCGGCGGGTCTCTGCCTACCAGGTGGGGGTGACCGGCGAGGTGGTTCTCGACGGCTCTTTCTGATCGGCGTTGCGTTTATCATGCATAGATGCGTATACTCGCATATATGGATGAAAGAAATCGTAGGGCGGGCGTACCGTGAGCCTGGCAACCAACCTCGGCTTTCCGCGCATTGGGGCGCATCGCGAGCTCAAGCGGGCTCTCGAAGCCTTTTGGTCGAAGAAGCTCGAAGCGGGGGGACTCGAGCTCGTCGCACGAGAGCTGCGATCGCGGCACTGGAAGCTCCAGGCCGGCCTCGGGATCGATCACGTTCCGAGCAACGACTTCTCGCTCTACGATCATGTGCTCGACACGGCGGTCATGGTCGGCGCCGTGCCAGGCCGCTACCTGCCACTGCGCGGCGATGCGCTCGCTCGCTACTTCGCCATGGCCCGCGGCGCGCAGACCGGTGCGGTCGATGTCCCCGCCATGGAGATGACCAAGTGGTTCGACACGAACTACCACTACATCGTGCCGGAGCTCGAGCACGGCGTCAGCATCGAGCTCTCCTCGACCAAGCCCATCGACGATTACCGAGAGGCGCGCGCCCTTGGTATCGAGACGCGCCCCGTGATTCTCGGGCCGGTCTCGTTTCTTTTGCTCGCCAAGGTGACCGACCCGGCCACACTCGATCGCTGGCTCGACGCGCTCGCTCCCGTCTACCAACTGGTGCTCTCCGAGCTCGACACGGCCGGGGCAGCATGGGTGCAGATCGACGAGCCTTGTCTCGTGCTCGACCTGGACGAGCATGTTGCCGACGCCTACCGCCGCGTTTACGCGAGAATGCGCGCCGGCAAGACTCCCCGGTTGCTCGTCGCCACCTACTTCGGTGATCTGAAGGACAACCTACCGCTCGCGGCCTCCCTGCCCGTCGATGCGCTGCACGTCGATTTGGTTCGAAACCCGGACATGCTCCCTCGGGTGCTCGGCGCGCTCGGCCCCGCGGTGTCCCTTTCGCTCGGCGTGGTCGACGGTCGTAACGTCTGGAAGGCCGATCTCGACCGCGCGCTGCTGCTTCTGCGCGAAGCCGCGGACGCGCTGGGCGTGGAGCGCATCATGGTCGCACCATCGTGCTCGCTGCTCCATACGCCGGTCGATCTCACCCTGGAATCATCGCTGGGCGACTTGCCGCGAAGTTGGCTGGCGTTTGCGGTGCAAAAGCTGGAAGAGGTGCGCGCGCTGGCGACCGCTCTCGGTACCGGCGATGACGCCGCCCAGGCATTCGAGGATAGCCGCGCAACACTTCGCTCTCGCCGCACATCGGAGCACGTCCACAGCCCGGCGGTGGCCGCTCGGTTGCGATCCGTCGATCTTGGCATGACCCACCGCAAGGATCCCTATGCGGTTCGAAGGACCGCCCAGAAGAGCCTCGGGCTGCCTCTCTTGCCGACGACGACGATCGGCTCGTTTCCTCAGACCACCGACGTGCGGGCTGCGCGAGCCGAGTGGAAGGCAGGGCAGCGCGATCGAGAGAGCTACGATGCGTTCCTTCGTGCCGAGATCGAGCGCGCGGTTCACACGCAGGAAGAGATCGGCCTCGACGTGCTCGTTCACGGCGAGTTCGAGCGCAACGACATGGTCGAATATTTTGGCGAACGACTGCTCGGGTTCGCCTTCACGGCCAACGGATGGGTGCAGAGCTACGGCTCGCGCTGTGTGAAACCTCCCATCATTTTCGGCGACGTCTCGCGCCCGGGACCGATGACGGTGGCGTGGTCGCGCTACGCGCAGTCGCTGACGAAGTTGCCGATGAAGGGAATGCTCACCGGTCCCATCACCATCCTCGAGTGGTCGTTCGTACGCGACGATCAGCCGCGATCGCTGACTTGCCGCCAGATCGCGCTGGCCGTCC
>JBBSDY010000118.1:0-8616 GCA_038240245.1 Polyangiales bacterium | reverse complement strand
GAGCGCTGCCGCCTCGGCTTCGGCAATGCCGATGGCTTCCGAGCCTGCTCCCGCAGCGACCCCCGAGCCGGCGCCCGCGCCGACCCCGGCTGCCGCTCCCGAGCCCGCTCCGGCGCCCGCAGCAGCAGCTGCGCCGGAGGAGACGAAGACGACCACCACGACGACAACGTCGACCAAGAAGTCGGGCGGCAAGAAGAAGAAGAAGTAGTCCGCCGCACCGATCTCCGATTTGCACGATGGACCAGTTGGGGCTTGCGCTGCGTGCGCGAGCTCCAACGCGGTCTTTTTGTGCCTCGCCCACGGTGCGCATGCGTCCCAACCGCTCTCGGGGGAATGACCGGGCGTGTGGCGGCCGCGAAAAGGTCCGATGGATGACCGACCGTCGTCTTTTTCGACGACTCGAGCATCGGGTGCCCTCAACGCCCGACGCGCGTCTGACTATTTGCATCTAATATCGGTGGGTTACATGCTGAACGAGCCGCCGAGATGCGGCTTGCAAGCTGTTCCGTCGCGACCCGATTGATACCTACGAAGCTGGTTTTACTTGCAGTTTTTGTCGGTTCCCATTACCAGCCGGGCGTCGGAGGTTACGTTCCAATGGCTATCTGGAAATCCGTTGTGCTCTTTGCGCCGCTTGCAGTCGCTACTGCTATCGCGGCTTGCGGTGGTGGGTCGAGTGAGACTCCGCCGCCGGCTGATCCGAGCGCTGCCGCCTCGGCTTCAGCTATGCCCATGGCAGCAGAATCCGCAGCTCCGGCAGCGACCCCCGAACCGGCACCCCCGCCGGCCCCGGCGGCCATGCCTGAGCCCGCACCCGCCGCGTCCGCAGCACCCACGGTCGAGACGAAGACGACCACCACCACGACGACGACAAAGAAGGGTGGCGGTAAGAAGAAGGCCAAGAAGTAAGTACACCTGAACGGCGCGTTTTTCGCGTCGCGCTTGTGGCGTTCCGCTAGAACATCGAACGATGCGTTCGGTGTTCTAGCGTGGCGCTTTTTGTGGGCGGGCCGCTTCTGCTTGCGTCGCTCGGCCTACGCCTCGTCGGAGGCCGCGCTTCTATCGTGCCCTTTCGCGCTGGGGCTCGTGGGCGCGCGTGAGGTTAGAAGTGCGCGGCGAGCGAGAGCCCGGCAAAGCTGGGCGAGACCGCTGGACGGATGCTGGTGTTCTTCGCGATGGCGAAGGCGCCCGGAGCTTGCGCGCTCGAACCGCTGGAGCCCGAGGCGAGGTACCAGATGACCCCCACGCCGATGGCCGCGGCACCGACGCCGACGAGAATGCCGCCGGTGGTCTCCTGCGAGCGACCCTCGTTGCCCTTGTCGATGTCGGCCTGGTGGGAAGGATCGCACTGGCGAGAACCGCAGGCGGCCTCGGCGTCCGATACCTTGCTCGATCCGCCCGCAAACATCACGACTCCGATGACCGCCGCGATGGCGCCGCCCGCACCGAGGATGACCAGCGGGAGCGCGCTGCGGCCGTGTGGGTGGGTGTTGTCGGGCGTGGGTGGGGGCGGGGTTGGCCCGACGACCGTGCTCGTCGGGACGGGCGCAATGGCGGTCGGGGCGGGAGGCGGCGCCGAAGACGCCTGCTGCGCCTTCAGGTTTTCGATGCGGCGCTTGATTTGATCGGCATCGGGAGCATCGGGCTTACGTTGCAAGTAGGTCTCGAGCGACGCGATCGCCTCGGCCCGGTCTCCCTTGAGCTCGTACGCTCGGGCCAAATTGAGAAGCAGGGCGTGCGCCGTGCAGTCGCGGCGGTAAGCGTCGCGCCAGTAGGTGATGGCGGTGGCATAGTCCGCCTCGTTGAAAGAGCCCTGACCGGCCGCAAAGGCGCCCTGGGCGGCCTTGCGATCGGACTCGGTCGGAGCCGTGGTACAGGGGGGGAAGGACACCTTGGCATCCGCAGCCATCGCTCCGGCGGAGCTGAGCGACAAGATCCCGGTGACGACCCAACCTCTGAGGGGCAAACCCATCTGAACCCTCCAACCCTTCGATTGATAACGGCGACCGCGTAGCATAGAGCCTGCGGGAAGTTAAACCAAACTCGGGCGAAGTCGCAGAGATTTTGTAGGAAAACGAGCAAATCCAATGATGCTGCCCGAAAAGAAGCAGATCCTCGTCGTGGACGACGAAGCCAACCTGCGACGAGTCCTGACGGCGCAGCTTTCGCGCGACGGCTACGAGGTGCACTCCGCCCCCGATGGTGAGGCGGGTCTTGCGCTCCTGCGCGAGCACCACATCGATCTGGTCATCACCGATCTCAGGATGCCCAAGATGGACGGGATGGAGCTGCTGCGGCAGGCGCTGCGCATCGACGCCGAGCTGCCGGTCGTCATCCTCACGGCCCACGGCACCGTCGACAACGCGGTCGAGGCGCTGAAGACGGGGGCCTTCGATTACATCACCAAGCCGTTCGACCAGGCCGAGGTGCGCACCATCGTCAAAAAGGCACTGCGCACGCGCGATCTCGCGGACACCGAGGCCACGCGCGAAGAAGCAGAGGGCGCGGGCGCGCGCTTCGGCATCATCGGCGAGAGCGACGCCATCCTCAGCATCTACACCATCCTCGAACGCGTCGCCGATACGCCCACCACGGTGCTCATCACCGGCGAAAGCGGGACGGGCAAAGAGCTCGTCGCGCGCGCTCTGCACGAGAACTCGTCGCGCAAGGATCGACCCTTCATCAAGGTCAATTGCGCCGCCATCCCCAAGGACTTGATGGAGTCCGAGCTCTTCGGTTACGAGCGGGGCGCGTTCACGGGCGCCGTGACGTCCAAGCCGGGGCGCTTCGAGCTGGCGTCGGGGGGAACGCTCTTTCTCGACGAGATCGCGGAGATCCCGGTCGAGATGCAGGTGAAGCTCTTGCGCGTGTTGCAAGAGAGCGAATTCGAGCGGGTGGGCGGCATCAAAACCATCCGTGTCGATGTGCGGCTCGTGGCCGCCACCAACCGCGATCTCAAGCGCGAGATCGCCGCCGGAACGTTCCGCGAGGATCTCTACTATCGGCTCAACGTCGTGCCCATCGCGCTTCCCGCACTGCGTGAGCGCGAATCGGACATCCCGCTCTTGAGCTCGCATTTCGTCGACAAATTCAACGCGCGTCTCAAAAAGAGCGTCTCCGGCGTCGAGCCGGACGCGATGGAGCGGCTCATCGCCTACGGTTGGCCGGGCAACATCCGCGAGCTCGAGAACGTTCTCGAGCGAGCCATCCTGTTCTGCGACACCCAGCACGTGCGGGTCATCGATCTGCCGGGCGAGGTCCGAGAAGGCGGCGCGGAGCTGCCCCGCATTTCGTCTCCCCCGGCCTCGACAACCGAGCCGCGCGATGGCCTGGGCCCCGACGGCCTCAAAGAGCAGGTCAAGGCCGCGATGAGCCGACTCGAACGCGAGCTCATCGTTCGCGCGCTCGATCAGACGAGCGGCAACGTCACGCACGCTGCACGTCTTCTGAAGATCTCGCGCAAGGGGCTGCAGCTCAAGATGAAAGAGCTCGGCCTTCGCGAGCAGGGCGAGCGCAGCGACCCCGGTTGACGAGGTGACCGGGAGAATGAACCGCAAGAGCGCCAGGCTCGCCAGGACCAGAGGGAATTTGGCGTCGGCTCTCTTCTTCTCGTTCCTTGCTGCATGCTCGCGAAGCAGGGGCGATGGCGGCGCGCGCGATGGCGCCGTCGGTGGTACGCCGGCTTCCTCGGCCAGCGCGTTCGTGTGGCCGCTCGCCGTGCCCGCGGATGGTGGCGAGCCGGCGCTGCCGCGCCGCGGGATGATCTGGATCGCACCGGGAGCCCTCGTCGCAGGAACACCACGGGAGAGGACGCCACGCGTGGCCGATGAAGAGCTTCCCGGTGAAACGATCGAGCTGTCGGGATTTTACATCGACGAATTCGCCTACCCCAACGAAGCGGGCGCGATCCCGAAAACAGGGATGACCCGCGACGAGGCGGTGGGCCTGTGCACCGCGCAAGGCAAACGCCTGTGCACCGAGCTCGAGTGGGAGCACGCGTGTAAGGGGCCGAGCAACACCGTCTACGAGTACGGCGACTCGTACCGCGCGGCGGAATGTACGATGGGCTTGCCGGGAAGGCTCGCTCCCAGCGGGCTGCGCGTTGCCTGCAAGAGCGCTTTCGGCGTGCACGACCTGCACGGAGGTCCGTGGGAATGGACCGCCAGCGTTTGGCGCAGGGGCGGCGATTCTCCGATCGGCACCGCGCGCGGCGGCAACTCCGAGGCGGGCGAGCTGGCCGGACGATGCGCCAACGCGCTGGCGGTCGTGCCCGCGTCGCGACGATCCGATCTTGGCGCTAGATGCTGCGCGGGCAATGTCAATGCGGCGGAAGTGCGCCTCGCGGTCACCCGGAAAAAAGCGCTCGAGCCCAGCTACGGCGAGTCATCACTGCTCTCCGTCCTTGCCGACGCCGTGCGCGAGAAGTCACCTTCCGAGCTGCCCGCTGGCAAGCCGTTTCGCGTCGACCGCGTTTGGTTCTGGCATCCCGTCGGCAACGAAGAGCTTCTGGTCGCCGCTGGATGCTCGAAGCTGACCGCCCACCTCGCCTGTGGTGTCGGTGTGTTTCGACCGCCGAGCGCAGGCAGCGATCCCAACGTGAGCCCGGCGCTCGTCGCATTCGCTTCCTCGGGTTGGTGGATGCCCGTCGTAAAGACCGATCACCGCGATCACGATCTTTGGGTCTTCGGAGGCGACGGCACCTCGAGCTTTCGAAGACGCGTTGCCTACGTGTGGGGAAGAGTCGCCTTGGGAGAGCCTGAGCGTACAAATCGTATGACGACGGATTAGCGTTTACTGGCTGATTTGTAGAGGATCCTCCTGTATGGTCCCGGCGATGCAGCTGCGGACTCTCGCGGCCGGCGCCATCGTGAGCGCCGTGATGGGCCTGGCCGAGGCGGGCGTCCGCTCCTCGTCTCCCGAGATCGTTTCGCCCTTCGATGGTCCCCGGGCGTCGCTGGCGATCGAGCCGCCGCACGTTGCCGCCGCTTCTGCGCGCGAGCCGTCGTCTCTCACCCCCGACCTTCGTGCGCGCGGGTACAACGCGTGCTGGGTTCCAGAAAACGGATTTGGATCGTACACACACTGGCAACGTCTTTCGATGGGGCAGATGATCATGCCCCGGTCGGGCGGCCACACCGACGACGCTGGCTACGACGTCGTCATTCACTTTCACGGGCACGAGGCGGTGCGCCACGCTTTCGTCGAGGTTGCGCGCGGCGCGGTGCTGGTCGGCATCGATCTCGGTAACTCGAGCGGGCCTTACGAGCGCGCCTTCGAAGACCCCAACGCCTTCACGCGCCTTCTCGCTAGCGTCACGCGCGGTCTGGTCGAACAGAGCGGCGATTCGCGCGCCCACATTCGTCATCTCGCGCTGTCGAGCTGGAGCGCCGGATACGGCGCGGTCAGGCGCATCTTGTCGCGCCATCCACCCGGAATCGACGCCGTCGTTCTTCTCGACTCGCTGCACTCGGGCTACGAGCCGCGCTCGGCGGGCGAGGGAGGCTCCTTGCACCGCGTGGCCGGAGGACCCATTGCTCCGCTCGGTGACTTTGCTGCGCGCGCCGCGGCGGGCGATGTTATTTTCTACCTATCGCACTCGCAGATCGTGCCCCCCGGTTACGCCTCGACGACCGAGGTCGCCGACTACATCCTCAACGAAGTGGGCGGTGCTCGCACGCCGCGGCAGGGCATCAGTCCGCTCGGGGCCGAGCTGGTCAGCGGGTTCGACCGTGGCGGCATGCACGTGCGCGGCTACCTCGGCGGTGACAAGCCCGCGCACTGCGCCCACGCCGAGCTCCTCGCCGAAGCGGTGCGCGATTACCTCGAGCCCGCCTGGCAGACGCCTTAGCGCGAGGGTGAAGCGCGCATTGAGTCCCTGATCGAGATCAATCCTGGCCGGTCCGACCGAACGCCTTGCGTAGCGCGGCGCGGGCGGCGAAATAGCCGCACATTCCATGCACGCCCGCGCCCGGCGGTGTCGAGCTCGAGCAGATGTAGATGCGATCGTTGGGCGTCGTGTAGGGATTCAAGCGGGCGACGGGACGGGTGAAAAGCTGTCCGAGATCGGTGACGCCGCCGGTGATGTCGCCGCCCACGTAGTTCTCGTTGTAGAGCTGAAAGTCACCGGGCGACATACGGCTTCGCGCAACGATCCGATCGCGAAAGCCTGGGGCGAACCTCTCGACCTGGCGCTCGATCACCTGCGTCATGTCGAGCGTCGAGCCGTGGGGAACGTGGCAGTAGGCCCAGCCGGTGTGCTTGCCTGCGGGAGCGCGGGTCGGATCGAAGAGGCTCTGTTGCGCAACGAGCACGTAGGGTCGCTCGGAATGCACGCCGCGCGAGACCTCGGCTTCCGCGTCAGCGATCTGCTCGAATGTCCCGCCGACGTGAACGGTGCCCGCTTGCGCGCAGCTCGGCGCCGTCCACGGGATCGGTCCGTCGAGTGCCCAGTCGAGCTTGAACACGCCCGGTCCGTAGCGATATTTCGCGAGCCGGCCGCGGTAGCCCGACGGAAGATCGTCACCACAGATCCGAACGAGCTGGCGCGGAGTCACGTCGAAGAGAACGGCCCGCGCGGACGGAAGGTCTTGCATCGATCGAATCGGTCGTCCGACCTCGATCTCTCCTCCCAGCGACGTGAAGTACCTCGCCAGGGCAAAGGGGATGGCTTCCGATCCGCCCCGCGGAAAGGGCCACCCGTGGGAGTGTCCCGCCAGGAGCAACACCAGACCGATGGCGGCGGAGGTCGCCCGATCGAAGGGAAGGAGCGCGTGCGCCGCGCAACCTGCAAAGAGCGCGCGGGCGGCGCCGGTCTCGAAGTGGGCGTCGGCGAATGCCTGGGCCGACCGAATGGCTTGCACCCCGAATCGCGCGAGAAGGAGGGGGGACCTGGGCCAACGCAGGGGACCCAAAAGCTCGGGGAAGAGTCGTTCCTCATCACCAACGAACGACGCGAACAGCTCGCGGTACGCACCCGCGTCCACTCCCAGACCGCTCGCCGTCGCGTCGAGCGAGGTGTGCAGCACGGCAGCCGTCCCGTCGTCCAGGGGATGCGCGAGGGCCGCGGGAGGATCGATCCACTCCAGGCCGAAGCTTTCGAGCGGTAACGTGCGAAAGAAAGGCGACGCGGCCGCCATGGGGTGAATCGCCGAGCAGACGTCGTGCCGAAAGCCGGGCAGCGTGAGCTCCTCGGTTCGCGCTCCGCCTCCCACGCGAGCGTGGGCCTCGACGAGCAAGACCGACAGGCTCGATTGCGCCAGCGCGATCGCAGCCGCGAGACCGTTGGGACCGGCACCCACGACCACCGCATCATAGGAGTCGCGCTGGGCCATGGGCCAACACTACCGCCGCAGGAACGGCAGCCATAGTGCTAAGGCCTGGCGAGTCTCCGCACGGCGTCGCTCTGGGTCCATCCCTCGACCGCTCCCCAGCGGACGTGCACCAGCGCGCCGCGCTGCTCGCCTATCTCGACGCGAGCTGCTTCGGGGATCGGGCCCTTCGAGGTGAGAACGCCCTTGTCGGTCACCAGATGGGCTTCCGACGTGACGATCACACCTTCGCGCGTGGTGAGCCGGAGCTGGCGAGCCCCGGCGGCGAGCAAGGCAAAGACGATGAGAGCAACGCCCCCCAGGGGAACCATGATGACGCCGGCCAGGTGAACGGCTCCCTCGCGTGCGTGCGCGAGGGGCGCATCGTCGCCGCGAGCGGCGTCGTCTCGCGAGGAAGCGATGGCCCTCAGGGCGAGTCCCACCGTCAAGAACAGCGACGAGAGCGCCGCGAGAACGGACCACCACCACTCCGAAGCGATCCCCACGATGGCTCTTTCGAGCGTCGGCCTCGATTCGACGTCGGTGGTCGCGCCGCCCTTGGCCCTTCGGCGTGCGACCTCGGCGCGTACCAGATCGAGCGCCGCTTCGGCGTCGCGGTCGTCGGGGCGCAGAAGCAACGTCTCTTCCAGCGCCGCCGCGGCGCGGCCCAGGTCTCCCGGGTGCTCGGATCCGGTGCGAACGCGTCCGATGTACGACAGAGAACGATCGAAGCTCGCATCGGGATCGACGAAACCACGATCGGCGAGCGCCTCGAAGACCTCGATGGCTTCGTCGAGCGATCCGCCGCGCAGCGCCGCGACACCCCTCTGAAACAGCGACTCGGGCGCGACCTCCGCAGACTTGTCGGGCTCGTCGGCCGCGACGGCTCGATGGGCGCCGATTGCCATGACGACGAGAGCTAGGATGCCGATCGGTAGCGCCCGTCGAGCGACGTCGAGTCGAGGGCGCCGGGGCACGTTCATCACCCCTTGGAGATCGGACCCATGCGGCTGAGCTTGCGAACTACCGCGTCGGCTCTGTCGACCAGCTCGCGCGCGGACAACGCACCGTCCGGAGCGAACCGCGCCGCCTCGATGGCGCCGAGGACGGCCTTGATGTCGGCGGCGAGATCGGCCGGCACACCCTTGGCTTCGAGGGCGGCGGGTACATCGTCGATGAGCAACGCGCGAGCCTTGAGCCCGGTGGCGCGCTCGATCGCGAGATAGACCGCGCGCTCGAGCGGACCGAGGGCAGCGGCGCGTTGGTCCGCCTTGGCAGCGGCTCGCGCCTCGGAGAGCGCCTGATCGAT
>JBBSDY010000117.1:0-8621 GCA_038240245.1 Polyangiales bacterium | reverse complement strand
TGGGCTGCTTCACCGCCCCAGATTACCGCGACCCAACCCGAAGCAACTTCTCGTTCCTTGACCTCTCCCATTCTCAGCCAAAAACAAGGCGATCAGGAAGCCATGAGCGAGAATCTGACCCACTCAGATCCGCGGAGACCCGTTTAAGCTAAAGCTAGGCTTAAGCTAAAGCTAGTACGACTGCCGCAGTCTTGGCAGGAGCAGGAGGACACATCGCCCCGCAGGGAAGACTTTCGGGCGAAAAACCGGGCACGGGCACGGAATCACATCTAGGACACGCCCTACAGCGCGATGGCGCTGGCGCCGCGTACGGCGGCGTCGAGCTGGTGCGGCTCGAATCCGACCAAGATGCGTCCCTTGACGTCGATGACGGGGATCGAGCCGCCGTGCACGCCGGCGCGCGCGAGCTTGGCGCGCATCTCGCTGTCGGCGTTGGCATCTTGCTCGATGTCTTTTTCGATGACCGGTACCTTGCGGCTCTTCAAGTAGGCGACGGCCTGGTGGCAGGCACCGCACCACGCCGCTCCGTAAACGATCACCGTGAACGCCGCCGCGGCTTTCGCCGCGGGAGGCTGGGCTCCCGAGGGCGGCGCATCCGCGGCCGGCTCGTCGATGGGAGCGGCGCTCGGGGCGGCGAAGGCCTGCCGCCGCTTGCTGATCATCGCATCCCACTCGGGCCGCGGCATGGTCGTGACCGGGTACGAGCCGTCGGGATTTTTCACAGTGAGGTTCGTCACGTAGAAGAGATCACGCGCCCCATCTTCTTTGGTCGTGATGACGACGCGCACTTGATCGCGACCTTCGGTGGGCACGTCGGAAGGCTTGCCCACCGTGTTCGCGTCACCCCGGGCGCTGACCCAAGTCAGCATCAGATCGGGCGTCTCGTCGGTGAGCGTTAGCGGCGGCAAAGTCTTCGTTGGAGGCGCGTTGTCTTGCCCGAGCTCGTCGCGCGGACGCGGCTTGCATCCGGCGACGGGGCTCAAAAGGGCCACGCTCATCAGCACCGCAAAGCAGCGCGAAAGAGACCTCGGCATCATGCGCGGTCTCCCATCTCTTGACTCAAACTGGACCATTCGGACAGCATCGCTTCGATTCGCTTGCTGAGAGCTTGCTCCTCGCGGGCCAGATTCGCAATCTTCTCCCAATTTCCTGCGGGATCCTGCTGGAGGGACTCCCGGAGTACCGCCACCTTGGCTTCGGCGCCAGCGATGAGGTCCTCCAGCTCGGCGACCCGCTTTTTCTTGCGCTCCTGGGCCCGCGCCTCGGCCTTCTCTTGCTCGAAGCTCGCTCGTCGGACGCCTTGCCCACCTTCGGCGACCGGCGTCGGGCGGGCGGCCCCCTTGCCCTTCTGTCGGGCCTCGGGAGGGGGCTCGCTGGCGGCGCGGACCCGCCTTCCTGCCTCCACGAAGTCGCGAAAACCGCCCGGGTAGACGTCGGAGAGGCCATCGCGGATCGAAACGGTGCGCGTGGTGACGTTCTCCAGAAAGCGCCGATCGTGCGAGACGAGGATGACCGTGCCCTCGAAGCCGATGAGAGCCTCTTCGAGGATCTCGGCTGCGGGAATGTCGAGGTGGTTGGTCGGCTCGTCGAGGAACAAAAGGTTGTGCGGCTCGAGCAGCATCTTGGCGAGGCACAGTCGCGACCGCTCGCCGCCCGAGTAGCCCGAGACCCGGCGGAGCGGATCGTCACCGTAAAAACGAAAGCGCGCGAGATATTGCCGCGCGCCGTCGACATTGAGATCGCCGCGGATGCTGCGAATCTCTTCGACCGCCGTGCGAGAAGGGTCGAGCGTGCCCAGGTGCTGGTCGAAATACGCGTCTTCGATGTTGGTGCCTCGGCGGACGTCGCCGCGATCGCCTTCGCCGCCCTGTCCGGCCAAGAGCCGCAGCAGCGTCGTTTTACCGGCTCCGTTGGGCCCCACGATGCCGATGCGATCGCCGCGCCTGACCAGGACGTCGAGCCCGACGAAGAGCGAGCGGTCGCCTCGTGAGGCACCCAGGCCCTTGGCGTCGAGCACGATGTCACCCGTGCGCGATGCGGGCGCGAATCGAAAGCGCACCTTCTCGGCGACGGCCCACACGTCCTCGGGCCGGTCGAGACGTTCGAGCTTCTCGAGCATCTTGCGCCGGCTTTGCGCCTGCTTCGTTTTTTGGCCGGCGATGTTCTTGCGAATGAAATCTTCGGTCTTGTCGACCAGGGCCTGCTGGCGCTGGACGAGCTCGCGCTCGCGCTCGAGATCGGCCTCGCGGGCAACCACGTACTCGGAGTACGGGACGGGGTAGACACGAAACGTCGTGCGGCCGAGCTCCATCGTGCCTCGCGTGACCGTGTCGAGAAACGCGCGATCGTGTGAGACGATCATGACCGCGCCGCGGTACGACACGAGGTGCTGCTCGAGCCAGGCGATGGTGTCGAGATCGAGGTGGTTGGTTGGCTCGTCGAGCATCAAGAGGTCCGCCTCTTTGGCCAGAACCACGCCCAGATGCAGCCGACCTCGCTCGCCTCCCGAGAGGCTGCCCACCGGCCGCGACATGTCCTTGGCCAGAAAGCCGAGCTTGCCGGCGATCATCTCGACCTTGCGCTCGAGCTCGTCGCCGTGCGCGAGGTGGTACTCGTCGGTGGCCCGCATCAGACGTTCGAGGTCCTCTTTGCTTCCGCTGGCGGCTTTCTCCTGCGCGATGTCGAGGGCGTGCCGCAGGGCGAGGATGTTCTGAAAGCCCGACAGGAAGGTCTCGAGAACCGTCCCTTCCGCAGAAAGCTCGTGAGACTGCCGGTAGTAGCCGACAGTCGTCCCGCGCCGAACGACGACCGATCCCTGATCGGGGGTGAGCTCGCTCGCGATGAGACGAAGGAGCGTGGACTTGCCCGCGCCGTTGGGTGCAACCAGGCTCACGCGCTCTCCCAGGGCGACGGAGAACGTCACTTTCTCGAACAGCTTGCCGGCGCCATAGCCGAAGCCGAGATCGGCAACTTGAAGGATGGTCATGCGCGGGGCGCTACTTTAACGCCAACCCCATCTTCTGCACGCTCTCGGCGAAAGGGGCCACCTCGTCCGAGCTTTGCCGCAAAAAGGCCTCGATACGGGGCATCACCTCGATGGCACGGTCGAGCTCCTTGTCGGTGCCCTTGGCGTAGGCTCCGAGCAGGATGAGATCGCGCTTCGCCTCGTAGAGGGCTACCAGCTCGCGCATGCGGCGGGCCGACTCGCGGTGATTCTTGTCGACAATCGAGCTCATCACCCGCGAGAGCGATACCGTCACGTCGACGGCGGGATAGCGGCCGCGCGACGCGACGTTGCGATCGAGCACGACGTGGCCGTCGACGATCCCGCGCACTTCGTCGGCGATGGGCTCGTCCATGTCTCCTCCCTCGACGAGAACGGTGTAAACCGCGGTGATCGATCCGCGTTCACCCTGGCCGCTTCGCTCGAGCAGCCGGGGCAAGAGTGCGAACACGCTGGGAGGATAGCCCCTTCGCGCGGGAGGCTCGCCGGCCGACAGGCCCACTTCGCGCTGCGCGCGCGCGAAGCGCGTGACCGAGTCGACCAGGAGCATCACCGATAGGCCGCGATCGCGGAAGTACTCTGCATAGGCGGTGGCCACCTGCGCCGCGCGCAGGCGCTCGAGTGCCGGCGCATCGCTGGTGGCCACGACCACCACGCTTTTTTTGCGACCTTCGGGGCCCAGACTTTGCTCGAGGAATTCGCCCACCTCGCGTCCGCGCTCGCCGACCAGCGCCACGATGACGACGTCGGCCGACGTGCCGCGCGCGATGGCGCCCAGCAAGGTCGATTTGCCCACACCCGATCCGGCGAACAGGCCGATTCGTTGGCCTTCGCCCAGCGTGAGAAGTCCGTCGATCACGCGAACGCCGGTGGGCAGCGCCCGCGATACGGGTCGCCTGCCGAGTGCAGGCGGAGGTGACCGGTCGACGGGTACCGCGCTGCCCCCTTCGATGGGCGCCCCATCGAGAGGTTGCCCCAGGCCGTCGACCACCCTGCCGAGCAGCGCTTCGGACGCTCGCACCTCGAGAGGCCCGCCCGTCGATTCGACCGCATCGTCGGGCCCCACGCCTGCCAGCGCTCCCAGCGGGAGAATCACGGCTTCTCCCTCGTCGAACCCCACGATCTCTCCCAGCAGCGGCTCGCCCTTGCGACGGATGACCACCACGTCCGAAATACGCGCGCCAGGCAGCTTGGCTCGCAACGACAAGCCGACCACCGCGCGCACCCTGCCCACGGCGAGCACGGTGGTGGTCGCTGACATCCGCGCTTTGAGCTTCTCCAAATCCACGCGCGCCCACGATACTACTTGTTGGGTTGGTGGAACAAAATCTCCCGCGCTCCCAAACCCCTGTGCATCTCTCTCGAGCGTAGATATGATTGCGCAAACTGCCATGTACCGCGTTCGCGTCGCATCGACTCCACTGGCCGCTCTTTTCGTCGCTTCCATCATCGGATGCGGCAGCGCGCAGGTACAGGGGCAGGTCAGCACGTCGGTCACCGAAGACGATCGCAAGTACGAAACGCCCGAGCCCACGACGCCCAGCGCAGCCCTTGCCGCGCCCGTGTCCTCGGCTGCGCCACCCGCCGCTCCCGTCGAGCAAACGCATTCTCTCGGTGTCGCGCACGATCTTTCACTGACCGCGGGAATGCCGCGCACGGCGACGTGTCAATGCGTGATGGTCGTCGTCGGTGCTCCCAACGATCCCAAGTTCGTCTGGCAAGGTGGCCCGCCCAAGGTAGCGGCCGACACGCGCGCGGTTGCCATTGCGTCCGACGGCGTGGCGTGCGCCGTGTCTGGGCTCGCGCCGCTCAGGGCGTCCATCTCCGGCATCGAGGCGCACGGCAGCGACGTCGTCCTCACCGTCGAAAACGTTCGCGAAGGCCGTCCAGTCATGCGTGGTGCGCTCGTCGCGCGACCGGCCCCCGGAAGCTCCCTCGTCGTCGTCGGCAAGAAGGGCGCTCCCTATGGCCTGCCTCTACAAGGTGGCGCCGGTGGTTGTCGGATTGCGATGAAGTAGGTCTAGCCTGCCGTCGCGCGCTTGGAGCGCGGCGTCAGCTCTTGCTCGAGCTCGGCCAACAGCGCCTTGGCCCGGGGCGACAGCGTGCGGGGCACCTCGACCTGGATCTGAACGTGGAGTGCGCCCTTGCCGCGCCCGTCGATGCGCGGTGCGCCCTTGCCCTTGATGGTCACGATGTCGCCTGGCTGGGTGCCCGCCGGAAGAGCGACCTCGAGCTCGGTGTCGTCGAGCAGCGCGATGGTGACGATGGTGCCGAGGGCAGCGTCGGCAAACGAGACGCTGGATCTCGTGATGAGATCGATGCCATCGCGCTCGAAGCGCTCGTCTTGATCGAGCTCGACGTCGACGTAAAGATCACCCGCTTCGCCTCCGGCGGGGCCGGGAAGGCCCTGACCGGGAACCCGCAGGCGCTGGTTGCCGTCGATGCCCGCAGGAAATGTGACCAGGACCTTGCGCGTTTTTTCGACCTGCCCTTCGCCCTGGCACTTGGGGCACGGGCTACGCAGCGTGGACCCCTGACCATGACACGCGGGACACGTGGAGGTGAACATGACGAAGCCACGCGCCGTCGATACCTGGCCGGCGCCCCGGCAAGTGCCGCAGGTTTGCCGTTGCGAGCCAGGTGCCGCTCCCGAGCCGCCGCACGCATCGCAATGGGCGGGGGCCCGCACGACGACCTCTTTTTTGCAGCCCACGACCGCCTCTTTGAGGGTGAGCTGCTCCTGGATGCGCAGATCACCACCCCGGCGGGGGCCCTGCCTTCGGCCCCGCTGGGGGCCACCCCCGGCAAAAAACTCGGAGAAAAGGTCCTGAAATTGGGAAAAGATGTCGCCCACGCCCGCCCCGGAGAAGTCGAACCCACCGGCCTCGAGCCCGGCATGGCCGAACTGGTCGTAGCGTGCCCGTTTTTGCTCGTCGGACAGAACGCTGTAGGCCTCGGTTGCCTCTTTGAATTTGACGGTCGCCCCCGGGTCGTTTTGGTTGCGATCGGGGTGAAATTTGAGGGCCGACTGGCGATAGCTCTTCCGAATCTCGTCTTCGGAAGCTTGCCGCTCGAGGCCCAGAACTTCGTAGTAGCAGCGCTTTTCGCTCATACGGTCAAAAATCTCGGGCGCCCCGGAAGGCCTTCAGGACACAGGATGGCACCGAAGATAAGGCGCCCAACTGGGCTGTCAACGTTGCTGAGATAGCTCCCGCTCGAGCTGGGTGATTTTCCACTGGCTGGCCACCAGATCGGCTTCGCGCCGGGCGGCCTCGCCGGCCAGGCGGTCGAGGCGGGCCGACAAGTCGGCCACGGCGCCATCGGCCTCGTCACCCGGAAACGACTGGGGGTGCGAGCTCTCGAGGGCGACCGAAGCCTGGGGCACGACGTTGGTCGCGATGAGCTCGCGCACCAGGAGGTCGCACCGGGCCACCTCGAGGCGCAGCCCCTGCACTTCGTGGCCTCGCTCTTGAAGCTGGCCCTCGAGACGACCCATGTCGGCTTCGCGCTCGTCGTCATCGGTCTTCGCTGACGCATCGAGAGCCCGAAGCCGCTCGCGCAGCGCCGCGATCTCGGAGCTCTGCCTGCCGTTTTCGACGTCGGTGCTCTGTCTGGTGTTTTCGGTAGCGATCTCGAGTACGGCGCGGCGAGACTCTTCGTGCTCGAGCGCGCGCTGCAAGGTGTCGCAACGTTCGCGCAGCAACGTGAGCTCTTCGCGCGCCGCGGCGAGCTCGCGACCGGCCTGCTCCGCGCGGAAGCGCTCTTCCTTGACCGCTTGCTCTTGTTGCCGAAGCGACTCGAGCGCAGCCTCGCGCTCGGCCTCGAGGATGTCGGCGAGCACGGTGCCCTCGCCCGACGGCACCTCTGCGGCTTGCTCGGAACCGGGCGCCGCGCGAAGCGGCAGCTCCATCTGCTCGTCGTGCGCAGCGACGTCGGGAGGAAGCTCGATGAGCGCGAACGGCTCGAGGCGGACGTCGCGATCGCTCGCCAGCGCCCAGAACCAATCGGGCTCTTTTCCTTCGGCTTCGGCGAGTGACGAATCGATCGTCGGCTCGGGATCTTCGACGGAAAATTCGGCCACCGCGTAGCCGACGAAGGGCGCCTGCCCGATCATCCGCACGGTCGTGAAATGCGCGGCGACAGCCTCGTAGAGCTCGTAGTAGCCGAGCGCCGAGAGGGGCATGGGGATCGAGATGAGCGGTCGCGACGCCTCGGTATTGGGCGATGCAATGAGCGCGGCGCCCGCCGGCGACAGAACGCGGCGCACGAGCGCGAGCAAGGCCCCCGCATCATCGGCCAGCGAAAGATCGGGGACGATCACGAGGTCGAAAGCTCCGTCGCGCACACCGACGTCGCCACTTTCGGGCAGGGGAGCATAGAAGATCGTCCGGTCGTGTCGCTTGGCGGTCGCTTCGGCCACCCGCGCGCCATCCGTGTCGTAGACGTGCACCAGGCGTGCACCCCGCTCGGCCAGCTCCTCGGCCAGACCGAGCGCGGCGCTGCCGAAGATCGCCGCGCGCGCGCCAGCCACCAGCTCTTCGGCGTAAACCGTGAGCGCAATCGCAGGGTGGACTCGGGCCGTCATTGTAGGGCGGCGCAGCTTAGCATCTATCGCTGTGGCGCCCTATCGCTCGTGAAGGTACCTTGGCACAGCCCCATGACGCCCATTACCACCCTGACCCTGGTGGCCGATCGGCTGACGCCCGTCGCTGCCTACGCCGCCCTCCGCCGGGCCCAGACAGGGCCTTCTTTCCTGCTCGAAAGCGTGGTTTCAGGCGAGCGTTGGGGGCGATATTCGATTCTGGGGTACCGGCCACGACGCGAGGTCCTCCTCGAGGCGCCCGCCCAGGGCCGCACCCTGGCAGCCGGGGATCCTTTCGCCGAGCTCGCCCAACAGATCTCCACCAGCGCGGCCAGCGAGCCGGACATCGCCGCGCGCTTTGCGCGCGCGCACATCGGGTACCTCGCCTACGACCTGGTCCATTTCACGACCAAGGTCGACCGTTGGCCCCAGCACCAGCCGCACGCGCGGTTCATGGCCGAGACCACGGTCGTCGTCTTCGACAACTTGAGGCAGACGGTCACCATCGCCTCGGCCGATCCCGGCGAGGTCGAGCGGGCGCGTCACGATCTCGAGCAAAGCTCGGACCTTCGCCATCTGGCCACGCCCGATGCCAATGCCGTGCCCTCCGATGTCGACGTGCTCATGGACGACGCGACGTACGAGACCAACGCGCTGCGTGCCAAAGAGTACATCCGCGCCGGCGACGCGTTCCAAATTCAGCTGGGCCGAACGATGGTCACGCCGGCGGGCACCACCGATCCCTTCGACGTCTACCGGGCGCTTCGGGTTCTGTCGCCCTCGCCGTACATGTATTACGTCGACTGGCCAAAACGAGGCAACCTGCCGTCGTTGCAGATCGCGGGAGCGTCGCCCGAGACGTTGGTACGCGTCGAGGACGAGACCGTCGTCGTCCGTCCGCTCGCTGGCACGCGGCGCCGGGGGCGAACGCCGGCCGAAGACATTGCCCTGGCTGAAGAGCTGCTTTCCGATCCCAAGGAGCTCGCCGAGCACGTGATGCTCATCGATCTCGGACGCAACGACGTCGGCCGCGTC
>JBBSDY010000116.1:0-8624 GCA_038240245.1 Polyangiales bacterium | reverse complement strand
GCACCGGCGAAAGCCTCGCGCGTCGGGTACGCGCTCCGAGAGAGCTGCTCGTCCCACATGCGAACGCTGAGCAGGTAGGGGCTCGGCAGGGCAACCTTGATGGGGCTCTTCGAGTGACCAATGGCAAAGCGCGCGTCCTCGGCGAGCAAGCCAGAGTGGCGCGGTTTCACGGGACCGGTCACGGTGTGCCAGTACTTGCCGTCGCGTGCGGGGCCGGAGAATCCACGCGAAAAGCCGCTGGCGATGTCGGCGATCACCCCCACATACGAGAAGCGCCGCCACTCGCCATCGCTGATGACGTCGACGCCGGCCGCCTCCTGGAGGGCAATCGCGTAGGGCACCGACGCGTCGAGCAGGCGTTTCTTTTGCTCGTCGTCGACCTTGCCGTCGTGAAAATCGTCGAACAGCTCCTTCAAGAAAGCCGGCCGCGGCATCGACCCCACGACGGTCGTCGGAAAGAGCTGCGCGGTCACGGCGCCCACCACGACGGGGCCAGGCTACGATCCTGCAGGGTGTCGATCTCCATGTACCCACCGTGCGTGTCGACGCGATGAAACTCCGAGCCCTTTTCGATCATGTCTTGAAACAGATCGATGAGGTAGGCGCGCTCGAAGGTGCGTTTTTCGCGAAACACCTTCCCTGCGAATCGATCCTTGGCCTGGTCGAATGCGCCAAGGAGCTCCCGGCTGCCCTCTTGCGTGAACTTGGCTACGCCGATGAACTCGCCCGCCGCGGCATCGGAGGCAATTGTGCGTGACAGCTCGGTGATCTTTTCTCTCGTGGCGCGGAGCTTCTCGGCGTCGCTCTCGGGGTGCCGGGTTCGCCCGACGTAGCACCGGCGCCAGTCGGTGTCGCAACCGAGGACTTTGTCGTGCGGGGAGTCGACGAGCCCCCGAACGACCTCGCCCCGGTAGACGATGTCGGCGTAAGTCGAGACGAAGCCATCGGCCAGGTATTCGCGTGCCGTCATGAGCGACAAAAGGATGTTGTTGTTCTCCCAGTCGCGGTTTTCGACGTAGGTAAACTCGGGGTACCGGTCCTTGATGACCTCGGCGCGGTACCCACAAATAAAAATCACGTCTTTGCGGGAGAATCCCCCCACGGCCAGCGCATCGAGCACCCATTCGAGGATGGGGCGGTCCATGACCGTCACCAGTGTTTTCGGTATTTCTTGGGTGAGGTGCTCGAGCCGGCTGCCGCGTCCGGCTCCGATGATGACGGGGCGCATCTTCTTGCCAGATACCACGCATCGCCGCGTTGTGGCAGGATGAACCATGTCCAAGTTGGCCG
This sequence comes from Polyangiales bacterium, assembly GCA_038240245.1. Taxonomy (GTDB): domain Bacteria; phylum Myxococcota_A; class Polyangia; order Polyangiales; family Polyangiaceae; genus DASWDH01. The sequence continues at coordinate 7,334 of JBBSDY010000116.1, read as the reverse complement.
AGAGGCCGCTTCTCGTCGTTTCGAGCGACGAAGTCATCGCTCGCCTCGGCGGCGACGTGCCCGAGAACGCAGTGCTCGCTTTCGACGCCGACGGCACGCTCTGGAGCGGGGACATCGGCATCGACACCTTCGAGACGTTGCTCGCCGACGCAGCCATTCGCGCCGAAACGCTGCCCGCTCTTCGCGAGCAAGCCCAGCAATCGAGCCTCGAGCTGCGCGACGACGCCAACGAGCAGGCTCGTGTTCTCTACGAAGGATACCAGCGAGGCCTCTACGCCGAGGAGCTCGCGTTCCCGATGATGGCCTGGGCCTTTGCCGGCTACTCGCCCGCCGAGCTGCGGGCGTTCGCCACCAAGGTCATCGATCGGGTCGGTCTGCGCGGCCGCTTGCACGGCGAGGTCTTGCCGGTGATTGCGTGGGCGAAGGCGCGCGCAATACCGCTCTACGTAGTTTCGGCATCTCCCTCGTTCGTGGTGCGAACGGCGATCGATCTGTTGGCCCTTCCGTTCGCCGACGTCTTCGCCATGTTGCCGGCGATGGACGGTGATCGGATCGCTCCACGCATCGTCCCCCCGGTCACCTACGGCGCCGGCAAGACGGCAGCGTTGCAAAAGGGCGTGCCGGGGACGATCTTGCTGGGTGGTTTCGGAGACAGCGTGTTCGATCTGGCCATGCTCAACGCGGCTCGCATTCGCGTCGCCGTTCGGCCGAAACCCGAGCTCGTGCGCCAAGCCTCTGCCTGCCCGGGGCTCATCGAGCTTCTGCGCCATCCATGAGCGGCAGACTGTCGCGCCGTGCGCTCGTCCTCGGATCGCTGCCTTTCGGGCTCGTCGGTTGCCCGGCGTCGGACGGCGCGCGCGATCGCCAGCGCGCCACGTTCTGGTATGCCTACGGCGGCAAGAACCGCGAGGTTCTCGAAAGACTGCTGGGCCGGTTTCATCGCGAGAGCACGTCGAGCTTCATCGACGCGACGTTTCAGGGCGACTACTTCGAGGCACTGGCCAAGCTTCGCACGGCCATCGCTGCCCGCGCCGCTCCGGCCATGAGCCACGTCGTGGCCGAGGTGGTGCCCTACCTCGCCGAGGCGGGGGTTCTCGAGCCCCTCGACGGTTACGACGGAGCTTCGTCGCTCGATCTTTTGCCGGCGCTGGCGCAGTCCAAGACCTACGTGAACGGCGACAGGAGGCCTCTCGTGGCCGTCCCTTTCAACCGCTCGACGCCGATCATGTACCTCAATGTATCGATGCTCGAGCGCGCCGGCGTTGCGCCCCCGACCAACTGGAGCGAGCTGCGCGCCGCGGCCAAGAAGCTCACCGTTCGCCGCGGAGACGACACCACGGTGTGGGGTTTCGAGTGCCCGGTGTCGTGGTGGTTCTGGGTCGCGCTCGTCGCTTCGGCCGGCGGCAAGCTGGTCGACGACGGCGGGCGGGTGACGCTCGGTGACCAGGCCGGGGTACGCGCGCTCGACCTCTGGCAAACGATGGTGCACCGCGATCGGGTGATGCGACCGCCGCTCGGGCGCGACTACAACGCCTGGCAAGTCGCGATGCAAGATTTCTTGGCCGGTCGAGCCGCCATCCTCTGGTCGAGCACCGCCTTTCTGCGCTACGTCGAGGAAAACGCGCAATTCGCGGTGCGCGCCGCGCCCTTGCCCGGCGACGTACAGACAGCCGTGCCCACGGGGGGAACCTTCTTCGTTCTGCTCCGGGGCGCCGGGGCTCCCCAGAAAAAGGCCGCGTGGGAGTTTTTGCGCTGGATGACCCAGCCCGCGCAAACCATCGAGTGGGCCACGAGCACCGGCTACATGCCGGTGACCCAGGGCGCGGTGGCCGACCTCACCAACGCGGGCTACTACGCGGCCCACCCCAACGATCGCGTTGCCCTCGATCAACTGGGCGCGGTCGAGCCCTGGCCTTGGTCGCCGGCGCTGTTTCGCGTGCAACGCGAGATCGTCGATCCGCTCCTGGAGGACGCGGTGCTCATGGGTCGCGATGCGAGGGACGCGCTCGACCAGGCGCGCCGCGAGGCCGCCTCGCCATGAAGCCGAGCGGTCGGGGCATCGCATACTTGATGCTCGCACCGACGATCGGGCTGCTGGTGCTCTTCTTCCTGTACCCGCTCCTCGTGGCGGCCAGAGAGAGCCTCTACGCCTGGGATCTGCTCACGCCTCCGACTTACGTGGGACTGGCGAACTACCGAATTCTCTGGGAACGCGGCGAGCTTGCGCGCGCATTTCGCAACACGGTGACCTACAGCGCGGTCACCGTCGCGGGCTCGATGTCGGTCGGACTCTCGTTCGCGCTCGCGCTCGATCATCCGGGAAGGGTGGCGGCATTCGTGCGGGGAGCGGTCTTTAGCGCCTATGTCGTTTCGTGGGTCGCCGTGGCGCTGCTCTTCATGTGGCTTCTCGATGGAGACACCGGCCTCGTGACGCGGAGCCTGGTGGCCCTCGGCCTTCCCAAGAAAAGCTGGCTCGGCGATCCCGATGTCGCCGTCTATACGCTGGCGGCCGTCTCGGTGTGGAAGATCGCCGGCTACAGCATGATCATTTTTCTTGCCGGTCTGCAGGACATTCCCCCCGTGCTGCACGAGGCGGCCGCGCTCGACGGCGCCAATCGCTGGGTGCGCTTTCGGCACATTACCTGGCCCTTGCTTCGCCCGAGCGCCGTATTCGTGGCAACCACGAGCCTCATCATTTCGTTTCAAGCCTTCGACGTCGTGCGGATCATGACCCAGGGCGGACCGGTGCATGCCACCGAGCTCTTCGTCTATGCCATCTACGAGCAGATCTTCATGAACTTGCGCGTCGGTCGAGCCAGCGCGCTGGTGGTCGTCTTCAGTGCGCTCATCCTCGGCCTCACCGGGCTGCAGCTACGGGTGTGGCGCGGCAAGAGGGAAGCGTGAAAACCGGATCGACGGTGGGACGCGCGGTCGTAGCGGTGGCCGCGCTCGGCTGGGTCGGGCCGTATCTGTGGATGATCGTCACGTCGCTCAAGACGCTGCCCGAGCTCTTGCATGAGCCGCTGGCGCTCCTTCCGAAGACATTGACCTTCGCGGCCTATCGCGAGGTATGGAACACCGTGCCGGTGGGGCGCTACCTGATGAACACGACGGTGATGGCGCTGCTCATCGCGCTCTTGCAGATCTCCCTCGCCTTACCCGCGGGCTTCGCTCTCGCGAAGCTGCGCTTCGTGGGCAAGGGGACGGCGTTCGGGCTCGTGCTGGTGTGCCTCTTGATACCGGCGCAGGTGACCTTCGTGCCGGTCTTTCTCCTGCTGGGTCAGGCGGGCCTCGTGAACACGATGGCTGGGCTGGTGCTTCCGTTCGGGGCGAGCGCGCTCGGCACCTTCCTCGTGCGCCAGGCTTTGCTCTCCGTTCCCGATGAGATCATCGAGGCCGCGCGCCTCGACGGCGCAAGCGATCTCTACATCGTCTATTTTCTGCTCGCGCCCATGCTCCGTCCCACTCTTGCGGCGCTCTTTCTCCTGAGCTTCGTGTTTCACTGGAACGACTACTTCTGGCCGCTGGTCATGACGACCGACGATCACATTCGGACCATCCCGCTGGCCATCGCGCTCCTGCGAGAGCAGGGCTCGGGAATGCGGTGGCACCTTGTCATGGCGGGCAATGTGATTCTAAGCGCACCGGTGCTGTTGGTCTTCGCCTTTACGCAAAAACACCTCGTGCGCGCGGTGACCGCCAAGGGATTTTAGGTTCGCGTCCTTCAGGATTCGCGTGTGGGAGAGGCTTCGACCCGGTCGCGTCCCGCGCGCTTGGCACGGTAAAGCGCCTCGTCGCTCGCCTTGACCAGCCCGGCGGCGTCCAGATCCGTCGAGGCTTCGCGCGAGGCGACGCCGATGCTCGCCGAAAGGCTCTCGCCGCACACGGTCTGAGCGGCGATCTCGCAGCGAAGTCTCTCGGCGAGCCGCCGCGCGTCGGGGCTGTCGGTGTTGGGCAACAGCACCGAGAATTCGTCGCCGCCCTGACGTGCCACCAGCTCGAAGCTGCGCACCGCGCCCTTCAGCACTTGCGCCACCAGCTGAATGGCGTCGTTGCCCGCGTCATGTCCGTGCGCGTCGTTGATGCCCTTCAAGTGATCGAGGTCCAGGGTGATGAGCGAGAGGGGCTGACCATAGCGACGCGAACGCTCGATCTCGCGGGCGAGGCCTAACGAGAGGCTGCGGTAGTTGGCAAGGCCCGTCAAAGGATCGGTGAGCGCGTCGGCGCGCAGGCTCGCTTCGCGGGTGACCGACGCCACGATGCGCGCGATGCGAGCCACCAGCTCGTCGGGATCGAAGGGCTTGGTCACGTAGTCGGCGGCGCCCAGCGACAGCGCACGCACTTTGGCCTGTGCGCTCGATTGTGCCGAGAGAAACATGAAGGCCGGCGGCTCGTGCTCGCCCCACGTGCGGATGGCCTCGGCCAGGGCGAAGCCGTCCAGAACTGGCAGATGTAGATCGACGATGGCCAGGTGAAAAGGCTGCGAACGCAGCGCAGCGAGCGCCTCTCCTCAATCGTGCGCGAACGTCAGCTGGTACCGGTCCCCGAGCAGCTCTCCCAGGATCACGAGGATATCCTCGTCATCGTCGGCGACGAGAACCGACGGCGCGGCGAGAGAGGGGCTGGTAAAGACTCCGGAGTGCGCGTTGGGGTCCACCGAGGTCGAAGCCTCGACGTTGTCCAGCTCTCCCACCAGGTGCACCAGCTTGTCGGCCTGTCGGTCAATCGCCAGAACCGATCGCCGCTGATCGTCGCCGAGGACGCCCTTCAGTCCTTCGATGAGCATCCGCGCGTGCGCACGGATGACGGTGAGGGGGCCCGCGCAGATCGTGCGCCAGCTGACCCGGGTCAGGGTCCGAGCCGGCCGTACGCGGAGGCGGCAGACTGCTGCTCATGGGCCCATCAGCGGGCCGTGTTGCACGACGTTCATGGATGCCGCTCCTGCATACCCATCTGCCATGCAAACCTGTGCCCGTTGCCGATACGGCTCGTATTTTCACAAGTTTTCGCGCTTTCGGCGCACTTTATCGGGCGAAAGGCGCAAAGTTGCTTCCGCAAGCCCCTCTGTTTGTCCAACCGAGCAGGCGACGTGGGCGACGAGTGCGGGCCGATCGTGGCCCCGGGGGGTGGCGGTTCCAACTCTTCCGGCCCGCAGGGACGGCGGGGGGCGGGGACCCTGTTCCGGACATGCTCCGTGCTTGTTGTGCGCGAACCGGACTGGCACGTGGGGTGCTCCGTGGAGCGCAAGGGAGGTTCTGTTCCAAATGAACCAAGAGCGGACGGGCGAAGTTGAAGAATCAGGTGAAGCAGACACGGCCATCGAGCAAGACTTCGCCGGGATGGCGGATCAGGCACGCGACACCATCGAGCAGTTCGTTCATCAGAGGCCCCACGCAGCCCTCGGGTTGGCTGCGGCGGTCGGCTTCGTCCTTGGCGGCGGCCTGACCCCCCGGCGCATGATCCGTTTGGGGTTTGCAGCCGGAGGTCCGGCGCTCACCCGGCAGATTGTCTCGGAGATCGCCCGGCTCGCGAGTGACGCCTGGCTCGGAGGAGACAGTGCGACCGCATCGCCCTCGGGGAAGCCCTCGAAGGCCCCCCGTTCCCGCCGGGCAGCGAAGGACAAAGAATAGTCCGCATTGCCGCCGGTGTGCACGAAGGGAGCAGCGGACCTTCGTTCTTATCCCCAGCGTGAAAAGGCGCGACCGAGCAAGTAACCGACCGCCATGGCGATCGCAGTCGCTACGATGGGTCGCTCGCGGACGCGCTCGATGAGCTCTTCATCGACCCGCCGTATCTGGCCTGCAGTCTTCGCGGCCGCACGCAAGACGGGGAGAAAATCAACATGCCGGGCGTCACCGTTCGAGCTTTCGTGTTTTCGCTGTGAGGGGCTCAAGTCGCTTCTCCTTTTGGAAATGGTCGCCACAAAGACCTCGCAAGGACCGTTCCCTGCGCGATCGGGCGAACTGGTGCCACCCACGGGTGTACCAGCACGTGAGCCTTTCAGCGGAGGGTCCGGACCTTGCTCGATCTCGGCATGGGGTGGTATGGAAGCTAGCGCTGTGAAAATCTGACACACCGGACCGACCCTATCCCCGATGATCGACGCCCCAACGACACCACCGCCGACCGCCGGGCGAGTTCTTCTGGTGGACGACGAGCCCGATCAGGTAGCGCTTCTGCGCGCCATGCTCATTCCGCTCGGAATGGAGGTCGCCACCGCCGACTCAGCCGAGCAGGCGATGGGTGCCTTCCGCCGGCATCCGGTCGACGTCGTGGTCACCGACCTACATTTGCCTGGTGCGAGCGGGATCGATCTCATTCGGCAGCTCCGCCAGGTCGAAACGCCCCCCGCGGTGGTCCTCATTACGGGCGAGGTGTCCGTGGCAAGCGCCGTCGAGGCACTCAAGCTCGGCGCCAGCGACTACCTGCAAAAGCCGGTCGATCCGATGCGTCTGGTCACCCTGCTGCAGGAGCTGTTGCACTCCGACGACGTTCGTGAGGTGGGCGACAACGAGCATCTGCCGTCTCGCCCCACGGTGTTCGAAGGGATGGTGGGCGGATCGGCGCGCATGCGTGAAGTCTTCGCGCGCATCGAGCGGGTGGCTCCCACCGGTGCCCCCGTTCTTATCGTGGGCGAATCGGGTACCGGCAAAGAGCTGGTTGCGCGCGCGCTGCACAACCGCAGCCGCCGCAGTCAGGGTCCCTTCGTTCCCATCCACACGGGAGCGATCCCCAAGGAGCTCGTGGCCAGCGAGCTGTTCGGACACGAGAAGGGCGCCTTCACCGGAGCCCTCAGCTCGTCGGAGGGCAAGTTCGAGGCGGCGGCCGGTGGCACCATCTTCCTCGACGAGGTCGGGACGATGGATCTTTCGACCCAGATCAGCCTGCTGCGCGTTCTCGAAACGTACCGGTTCACGCGCGTGGGAGCCAACAAGGAGCGGGACGCCGACGTTCGCGTCATAGCTGCGACCAATCGCGACCTTCTCGATCTGGTCGAGGCGAATCAGTTTCGCGAGGACCTTTACTATCGTCTCAACGTCTTCACCATCGCCCTCCCGCCGCTCCGAGATCGCGGCGAGGACGTGATTCCCATCGCCGAGCGATTTTTGCGATTCTACGGCAAGCGCTACGGAACCGCTGCCCGCTGTCTCTCGGACAAGGCGCTCGAACGGCTACTCGGCCACCAGTGGCCTGGCAACGTGCGCGAACTGCGCAACGCCGTGGAACGCGCGGTGGTTTTCGAAGATAGCCTGTTCATCACGCCCAACAGTCTGCCGCCGGACATCTTGAAATTCACGCTCGGACCGCAGGCGGTGCCCGCACCGAAGCTGACT
>JBBSDY010000115.1:0-8629 GCA_038240245.1 Polyangiales bacterium | reverse complement strand
TGCGCTCGTCATTATCCGCCGTCCGCATCGTGGGCGAGGCCGGCGTCGGCAAGACGAGGCTCCTGCGTGAGTTCCTTGCCCGGGCTCGCAGCGCGGGCGATCGCGTCGTCGAGACCGGCCCCGATCCGTGGTGGGCCGAAGTTGGTTACTACGCCGCGCGCCGGGCGATCGCGGCGCTCGCCGAGCTCGCACCCAACGGCGGCGACGAGCGCGACTGGAGCGGGGCCAGCGCCGAGGCACGCCGTGGCCTCATCGAGGTTTTCGGGCGCGTCGATGCCCTCGCCGCCACGCTTCTGCCGAGCGAGCGACGGTACACGGTCGCCGAGGCGCTGCGCTGGGCCCTCACCCGCGCGGCCGCCCGGGTTGGCAAGGCCCGCGTCATCCTCGCCATCGACGACCTCAATCGTGTCGACGGAGCCAGCCGCAATGCCTTTGCCGATGCCCTGTCCGAGCCCCCGCTGATTCCCGTTCTGATCGTGGCCGCCCACGCAGCCACCTTCGATCCAGGCTGGGACGGCTCGGTTCGACCCATCGCCGGCCTGCCCGCCAGCAAGGCAGCCGATCTCGTTCGCTCCTACGGTGTCGGAGGCGAGCGACTCTCTCTGCTCCCCGGTGATCACGCATCGAATGGGCCTCCCGTCCTTCCGCTTTATCTCGACCAGCTCGTTCGTTTCACGACCGAAGGCGGTAGCGATCCGCCCGCTCGTCTGGCCGACCTGGTCGCTCTGCGCATCGAGCGACTCGAGCCGGGCACCCGTCGCGTGCTCCAGGCGTTGTCGGTGCTGGGCGACGATGTCCAGCCGGCCGACATCGAGAACCTCTTCGACGCCGACAAAGTGTCGCGACGAACCAACGGCGCCAACCCCGCCACCGTCGAGGCGAGCTGCGCCGCGCTCGCCACCACCCAGATCATCGAACGCACAGCCGACGGAATGCGCCACACCCATCCGCTCGTCCGCGAGATCGTCAGCGCGGCCATTCCCGCCGCCGTGCGCCGCGAGCTTCACGCGGCCGCCGCCATCAACGCCGAGAACAACAAGCTTCCCATCGAGGTGCGCGCCCTACACACCCTTTTCGCACAAGACGCGTTCGAGGCGCTGCTCTTGCTCGAGCAGGTTGCCGAGCGCGCGCTCGCTCGAGGCGACGCCTCGGGCGCGGTGCTGTGGCTGCATCGCGGTCTCGAGCTGGCGCGGCGCGAGATGGTTCGCGGCGAGCTCGACGATCCGATGAGAGCCATTCTCATCTTCAGCCGCAAGCTCGGCGAGGCCCTTGCCATCGCGGGCGATCTGACCGACGCCGCCGGTGTTCTGCGCGAGGCGCTCGATGTTGCCGGTCCCTCGGGGCAAGACCGCGCCAAGGTGCTTCGTGCGCTCGCCAACGTCGCGCACGAGCGAGAGCGTTCGGGCGAAGCTCAGTCGTACCTGAGCGAGGCGCTCGAGCACGCCGCGCGATCGGGTGCCCACGATCTGATTGCTTCGCTCGAGGACATGCGGCGTGCCTGGGCCTCGTGACTCTTGCTCCCGTACATTGCGCGGTGGGATCTCGATAAAACCTATCTGAGGACAGAGTTCGATACGCTGCGCGATCTCATTCGCACGGCCTTCGAAAAGGCGGACAAGAAGAAAACCGTCCCCGGAGCCGCCACGCTCCTGCGCGAGATCGCCGCCACCGGCGCGTACATCCACATCCTATCCGGGAGCCCGCAGCAGCTGCGCGCCAAGCTCGAGCAGAAGCTGCGCCTCGACGGTGCCCGCTGGGACACCTTCACGTTGAAGCCGAACCTGCGCAACGTCCTGCGCCTGCGTTTTCGCGCCGTCCGCGATCAGCTCGGCTACAAGCTGCCTGCGCTTCTGGGAGCGCGCGCCAAGCTCTCGGCGCCCCGGGGCCCCGATGGCCAGCTCGTCAAAGAGGTTCTCATCGGCGACGACGCCGAGTCCGACGCGCTCATCTACTCACTTTACGCCGACGTCGTCGCCGGCCTGGTGCCCGACAGCGAGCTCGAGGACCTTCTGACGCGCGCCCAGGCCTACAAGGACTCCATTGCCGATGCCTTGCGCTACGCGAGAATCCTCGAGCACGGTGACGCGGTCGAGCGAATCTTGATCCACCTCGACAGGGCCAGCCCCCCCAGCGACTTTGCGCCATACGGGCCGCGCGTCGTGCCCTTTTACAATTACCTCCAGGCTGCGTTCGTTCTCGAGGAAGACCAACGTTTGAGCCCTGCCGCCGTCGTGCGCGTGGCCATCGATCTCGTCCTCGATCACCGCTTCGACGGCCAGGCGCTCGGTCGAAGCTACCTCGACCTCTGGACCCGCGGGCACCTGCGCGGCACGGGAGCCCTGGCCATCGGCCGCGCATTCGGCGAGATGAACGAAGTCGCATCTCTGCCTGCGGCGCGCGAGATCGAGCAAATGTGCAAGACGCTCGCCGAGGTCGCCCGGGGCATCGAAAAAGGCGCGCTGCCCACAATGCCGCGCGACTACTTGGCCCTGCTCGATCGCCACGGCAAGAGGCGCCGGCCCTTCGAGTAGACCCCACGAAGCGATCACCGTTAGACTCTGTCGCCATGTCTCTCCACGCTCGATGCGGTTCGGCATCTGTGCTCGGCGCTCCGCGCCCCTTCACACTGGCCGGCACCGCGCGCGTCTACGAGCGCGCTCGCCCCTTCGCCATTCGCCACCTTGCCCTCGATCTCGTGCTCGACGCGCCTGGCAAGTCGGTGAGCGGGACGGCGGTGCTCGACATCGAACGTGTCGACGCTTCGGCGGGCGAGATCGTTCTCGACGCGGTGGGGTTCGAGATCCGCACCGTCGAGCTGGCCGGAAAGAAGGCGCGTCACGTGTACGACGGCGCTTCGATCCGCATCGCCGTGCCCGAGAGCGCGCGCACGGCCAAGGTGCGCATCGTTTATCGCGCCGTTCCCAAGCGCGGCCTGTATTTTCTCGCACCCGACGAGCACGTCAAGCAACGACCCCATCAGGTTTGGTCGCAGTGCCAGGACGAAGACGCGCGGCACTGGTTTCCTTGCCACGACAAGCCCCACCTCAAGATGACGTTCGAGCTCACCGTCACCGTTCCGCACGGCTGGTTCGCGCTCTCCAACGGCGAGCTCGTCAAACGCGACGACAAGCGCGGCGCGAAATCATGGCGTTACCATTGGAAGATGACCGAGCCGCTGCCGAGCTACCTCGTCACCCTGGTGGCCGGCGAGTTTTCGGAGATCGAGGCCGGCAAGGCCGCGGGCATTCCGGTCACTTACTTCGTGCCCCGGGGCCGCGAGGCCGACGGCAAGCGCAGCTTTCGGCGCACCCCAGAGATGATCGAGCATTTCGGCAAGCTTCTCGGCGTTGCCTACCCCTGGAACAAGTACGCGCAGATCGTCGTCTCCGATTTCATTTTCGGCGGCATGGAGAACACCACCGCCACCACGATGTATGAGCACCTGTTGCTCGACGAGCGCGCCGCGCTCGACGTCACCTCCGACGATCTCATTGCCCACGAGCTCGCGCACCAGTGGTTTGGCGACTACGTCACCTGCCGCGACTGGTCGCACGGCTGGCTCAACGAGGGTTTCGCCACCTTTTTCGAGCACCTCGATCTCGAGCACAAGCTCGGCAAGGACGAATACCACTACGCGCTGCGCGGTGATCTCGATGCCTACTTCGGCGAAGCCAATGGTCGCTACCGCAGGCCCATCGTCTGCCAGGACTACGAAGCCCCCATCGATATTTTCGACCGCCACCTCTACCAGAAGGGTGGGCTCGTCCTGCACATGCTCCGCACCATGCTTGGCGATGACGCCTTCTGGACCTCGGTGCGCGGATACCTAAAAAAGCACGCCCGCTCGATCGTCGAGACGCGCGATCTGATGCGCGCGCTCGAAGAGGTTTCGGGGCGCGGGCTCGAGCAATTCTTCGAGCAGTGGGTCTACCGCGCCGGTCATCCCGACCTCGAGGTGAAGATCGAGCACGAGAAGGGTGTGCTCAATGTGGGCATCCGGCAGACGCAGAAGATCGACAAGGAGGCCCCATGCTTTGCGTTCACCCTCACGCTCGACGTGGTTCCCGAAAAAGGCAAGACCGTCCGCCACTCCCACCGCATCGAGAAACCGTCCGAGACCCTCGCGCTCCCCTGCCCCGAGCGCCCGCGCTTCGTGGTCGTCGATCCCGACTTCGCCATCCTCGCCGACGTCAAGCTCGAGGCGCCGTTCGACATGTTGGAGCGCCAGCTCGCCGGGGCGGCGACCGCGCGTGGGCGCTGGCTCGCGGCCCAGCCTCTCGGCAAACGCGGCGATACTCCGTCGCTCGAGGCTCTGGGTCGCTCACTGTCGCGCGAGAACGAGTTTTGGGGCGTTCGTGCCGAGGCCGCGCAGGCCCTGGGCCGCACGCGGCTGGCCGAGGCTTTTGATATTTTGAAGACCAAGATCAAGACCAAGCATCACAAGGTGCGCCGCGCCGTCGTCCAGGCGCTCGGAAATTTTCGGACGACCGATGCTGCCCAGATGCTGAGGGCCACGGCCCTGCAAGACCCGAGCTATCTCGTCGAGGGCGAGGCCGCGCGATCCCTCGGCCAGACGCGACAGCCCGTCGCATTCGATACGCTGATCGAGATCCTCGATCGTCCCGCGTGGGCCGACGTCATTCGCGTGGGAGCGCTCGACGGCCTGGCCGCATTGCGCGACGATCGCGCGATCACGCATGTGCTCGCGCGAACGAAGTACGGCGTCGACAGCCGCGGACGTCGCGCGGCCATCATGGCTTTGGCCAAGCTGACCTCCGAGCGCAAGTACCGCGAAGCCCTCGAAGAGCTGCTGGACGACTGGAACCCCCACGTTCGGGTCGATGTCGTGCGCGCGCTTTGCGAGATGGGCGACGCGAAGGCGCGCGCGGTGCTTTCCCGCCACCTGGAGAGCGAGCAAGATGGGCGCGTGCGCCGCCGCATTCGCGAGGCCCTGCTCGAGCTCGGGGCGCGACCGAAAGAACGCGAGGCCGAGTTTCGGGACGAGATCGACAAGCTCAAGACCGAGCAGGCCGAGCTGATGGCGAAGGTCAAGAAGCTCGAAGCCGCCGTGCCCCAGAAAAAGTGAGCCGAAGGGCCAGCAGGCCGAGACCGAGAACAGCCATCCACTCGCCCGCGCGAGATCGCGGCGATGGAGCTATACCGCAAGAGCAGCCACTGTCGGCGCCGATGCCAAGCGCTCTCGGTCCACCGCTCGCAGCTTCGGCCGCGGTGGCATCGGCGTTCGGCAGATCGCCCGAATCTTCGAGGCCTGCAGGCGTTGCGCCCCCGGCAGCCTCGGGCGCGCCGGCCTCGGTGCCCGCGGCTGCATCGACGACCGACGCATCGGCGTCGCCCGGGGGCGTGAGCGTCACGAGCGAGATCCCGAACCGCGCGAGCTCGAAGTCGAGCGTGATCGCGCCGGCGATGACATCGACGGCATGCGCTGGCTCGAGGACCGCCGGCTGCATCGCATCCTCGAGCTGTTGGATCTGCGTCGCGCTCGGCGTCGGCGGCTTTCCTTGCGACGCCCATACAGTGTAGGCATCGCCGTGCGCCTCGTCAGCGAGCAGACGCGTCATGACCGCGCTCGTCCCGAACTCCGCCGGCATCTTTACGGTGAGGTGAATCGCGGACGCCGCAGACGTGACGAGATCGTCGTGGTAGTTCCAAACCAAGATCTGAAGCTGCCGCCCGTTGCGGGTGGCGATGGCATCGACGTCCGGCTGCTGACGAACGCTGTTGGCCAGGATGTCGTCGAGCGCACGGGCTCCGTCGCTGGTCACCGGGAGTCGGGCGCCATCGAGGCTGCCAAGCAATTTGAATGCATTGAGCACCGGAAGATCGATCCCGTTGGCCTGCATGGCGCGGTAGCCCGGAAAATAGGCGGCCTCGGGAAAGAGAAACGCCCACGTGACCAGGCCGCGCACCTTCACGCCGAGACGCGCCTCGAGCTCGAGGGTGCGCTTCATCATCGCCACCTCGTACGCGCCGTACGCCGGCGAGTTGCGGTAGGCATCGGCGGGAGTCTGGCTGGCGGGGCACGCCGCGCAGCCGTCGGGATCGGCTTCGCTGATGACGATCGGCGTGGTCTTGAACATCGGAACCGCGGCGACCGCGCTAAACCCGTCGCGGTGCAGCTTCAATTGATTGCCGAGGTTCATCTGCACGTGCCCACCGCTGATCACTACGCCGCCCTTGGCATGGAAGCTGACCATGTCGAGCCGCGTGGCCGTCTTTCCGGTTACCGCGTTGATGCCGCTCGCGCAGTGTTGCAGAAATTGTTTGAGAAACGCGCTTCCCGCAGACGCCACCGCGGGCCCTCCCAGCGGCGCGTTGGGCAAGACCTGGTGAAGTGACGCCTCGGTGTAATCGTACATCTTGGCGTACTCGGCGAAGGTGCCGTGCCAGTAGCCGATGTCCGGCTCGTTCCACAGCTCCCACTGCCACGTGCTCTCGGCATTGGGGTAGCGAGTCTTGACGTGGGCCGCCCACGCCCCGATGAGCGCGCCCCATTTCGCATAGTCCTTGGGAGGGTAGAAGGCGCCGCCATCAAGCGCGTAGACGCCCGTGTTCTTGTACGGATCGGGTCGGACCGAAAGATCGTGCGGCATGAACGCGATCTCGGCGTAAGGAAATGCGCCCGCGCCGGTGATGGCGTCCATGATGCCGTCCATCAACGTCCAGTTGTAGATGGGCATGGCGTTGGCGCCCTCGGTGTAGGCGTTCGTCGATCCCCACTTGAGCGAGGCCGTGCCATCACCGCTGTTGAGCAAGAAGTGCGTGCGAACATGAACCGGTGCGGTGTGCATTTTGGCCAGCGACGCGAGCAGCGCCTGGCCGGACGGCGTGGTCGTGTAGTTGACCTCGTCGTAGCCATAAAAGGGCCAGATGCGTTCGAGAGGTGCGCCCATCTGCGTGCCGTCGACGGCGATCGCAACGACCGGCGGCGTCTGGGCGGCGGCGGGCGATTCCCCCGCGATCGAGGTCAAAAGCGAGACCCCCAGGACGAAGGCATTGCGGGCAAGGAAGCGCATGGGTACTTTGTAAAGTGCCCTAACTAAGTCCGAAAGGCTCAACTCTTTTCGTGCGGGGCGGGTCGATTTGCGTCGGCCCCCGTCGACGCTAGTCCGCGTACTCCTCGACCAGGCGCAGTAGCGCGTCGACACTGATGGGCTTCTTCACCGCGCGCACGTCGCCGGGGGCCTCGGCGTTGCTGAGCGACGAGAGCACGACCACGGGAATGCCGGCCAGGGTCGCGCTGGCGCGCAGCGCACGCAAAAGCTCCCATCCGTTCATCACCGGCATCATCAAGTCGAGCAGGATGAGCTTGGGCCGCGCACCTTCGGCCAGGACGCGCAGGGCCTCTTCACCGTTGATCGCGCATGAAATCGCGTAACCCTCTTCTTCGAGAATTTCGCGCATGGCGTCGCGAACCGCCTCATCGTCTTCCACGATGAGCACTGTGTCGTTGCGCTCTGGCATGAATACAGTCTTACTCGCAAAAGCGCCGGCGACAGGAGCTCGTGCGTCCAAGGTCGGAGTCCAGAGCCTGCTTTGGCCGCAAGAGCCACAAGGGCGTTGACGAACCCTCCATTCTCCGGGAGGCTTTGTCCGATGCCCGACCCGCCCGTCTCGCTCACCACCCGAGGTGCGGCCGCGGTCATCACCATCGACCGGCCTGACAGGATGAACGCCCTGTCGCGAGTGACGCTCGTCGAGCTGGGCCGCCTCGCCCGCCAGGCCATTGCCGACGCGAGCATACGCGCCATTATTTTGACCGGGGCCGGCCACAGGGCCTTTTGCGCGGGAGCCGATCTCAAGGAGCGCAAGGACATGGGCGAGGACGACGTTCGCTCTCAGCTCGCCCTCTGCCGTGAAGAGATGGATGTGCTCGATCGCAGCCCCAAACCGGTCGTCGCCGCGATCAACGGTATCGCCCTGGGCGGTGGTCTCGAGCTGGCGCTCGTTTGTGATCTCCGCATTGCCGTCCCGTCGGCCGTGCTCGGTCTGCCCGAGACGACACTGGGCATCATTCCCGGCGCCGGAGGGACGCAGCGATTGCCAAGGCTCATCGGCGAATCCCGCGCCCACGAGATGATCCTGCTCGGCAGCCGCATCGGCGCCCAAGACGCGCTCGCTTGGGGGCTCATCAATCGCATCGCTGCGCCGAACGTGGGAGTCGTCGAGGACGCGCTGTCGTTCATCGAGCCCATCACGAGCGGCGCTCCCATCGCCCAGGCCGCGGCCCTCGCCGCCATCGCGGGCTCTTACGACGTCGCGCTGGCCCAGGGCCTCGATCTCGAGCTCGCCGAGTACGAGCGGTGCATGCGGAGCGAGGATCGCCGCACGGCGCTCGAAGCGTTCGCCCAGAAGAAAAAGCCTATTTTTCGCGGCAAGTAATTGCGCGCACCACGGCAATTGGCGGCCCCAACGTTGCGGCGCACGCCCCCGAGGTAGTAGCGTGTTCGTTACGGTCCCGATGCGCCACGCCAACGTGTTTCTAGCCGCCTCGATGCCTCTCCTCGTCGCCACGACGGCGCTGGCCCAGGGCACGGCCCCGGCACCGACCGCGACGGCACCCTTGCCGCCACTGCCCCCACCCAGCAAACCCCCGACCCCGACCCCGACC
>JBBSDY010000114.1:0-8684 GCA_038240245.1 Polyangiales bacterium | reverse complement strand
GGGCGAAGCCGCCGAGCGCCTTAGGCAGGGCGCCTCCGATGTCGCCCAGTGTCATCTTGAAGCCGCGGTCGATTCGCGTCAGCGCGTCGATCACCCGATCGGCGATGTCCTTGCGATCGGGCCGGCGCTGTCCAAGGCGTTTGAGCTCGGCAATGGCCGCCTTGTAGTCGCGTCGCGAGAGGGCGCGGTCGACCTCGATCTCGCTGTCGGGATCGAGGGCCTTGAGGCGCGCGGCAATGCGGTCGGCCTCGAGGTGCTGTCCTTCGTCCTCGAGCACCTCGAGCACCTCTTGCAGGATGCGCGGGTTGCGTGGGAATCGGGTGGCAAGGTCCTTGAGGGTAACTGCGCGCTCTGCCGTCCAGTTGAGGCGCCCATAAAGCTGGGCGAGGCCCTCGGGGATATCGGGCACGCCTCGAAAATGATCGGCCAGCTTGCGGACCTCTTCGACGGAATCCGAGAGGCCCTTCTTCTCGGCGCTGTCGAGCGCCAGCCAGAACCTCGGCCACCATAGCTCGGGATCCTTGGCGGTTGCGCGCTGTCGAAGATCCCGGGCCAGATCGTGCTGATCGCTCTCGGGAAAGATGGGATCTTTTTCGGCGATCGTGGCGGCCATCGCCAGCGATGCCGGCGTGGCCAGGGCAGCATCGCTGACCAGCGGTTCGAGGATGACCGCCGCGACGTCGTCCTCTTCTTCGATGTGAGCCAGGTACCCACCGAGGTAGCGGGCGATGTCGTCGTCGACGGGAAGCGGCGCGCCGTCTTGCACGAAGCGACCGAGTACGTCGGCGTCGTCGAGAATCACGGGAGGCGTAAGCTCGAAGGTGGGGCGCGGATCGTCGCTCGAGGTGGCGTCGAGCGGCGTGCCATCGGACTTCATCGCGCGAATCGAAGTATCCGGTCCCCCGATGCGGGCCACGATGCGGTGCCGCCCGCGCGAAAGGCGCACGTGAGCGGTGAACTTGCCCCAGATCCCCCATACCCTCGTATCGCGATCGAGCACGACCGTGCCGTCGATGCTCACCCGGTAAGCTCCCTGAACCGCGATGACCGCTTCTCGCTCGGCGGGCACGTCGAGGAACGTCTCTGCATAGAAAATGCCGCCCGGGATCGCCTCGGGGCTGCGGATCTGGCACCCGTGTCGCTCGGTCTTGAGAATGCGGGGCGGAACGTGAATGCCGGGATCGGGGACGAAGCTCTGCGGCCACGCGCTCATTTGCTCGGCGGCGAACACGCGCCGTCGATCTTGCGCGGCGCCGTGCCCGAAGGGACCGGCAAGGCGGATCTTCCTCACGCAACCGTGTCGCTCGGCCGACTTGTCCACGGCGCCGCTTTGGGCTGCCTCGTAAGCCTCTTGCGCCCACCAGCTAACGAGCTCGCCGCGGGCGCGCCATCCCATCGATCCCGGATGCTCGATCGACTCGTCGACGATCTTGCTCCCCTTCGCCCAGAGCCCCGCCACGTTGGGAGCCAGGCCAAGCAGGTGGTTGGTCGAGAACCACGCGATGAGGGGAGCGCGCGGATCGGAAGACGCTCGCGCCGCGCGTATGGCACCCAGGTAGGCGTCGGCCGCGGAGTCGAGGTTGCCATGTCCGCCGTCGTCGATGGCGCGAGCGAGCGATGCGTAGAGCCCCTCGTGCGGCAGCTTGTCGAGCTTGGCGCGCGCTTCTTTGGCTTTGCCGACGTCGCCACCCTTGGATACCAGCTCGTAGAGCAGCCACTGCCCGACGGTTTCGCCATCCGTCGACCGCTGCCCGGAGCTTCGCGCCGCTTGAACATGGCCGCCCCCCATCGGTGACTTGGCTCCGCCGCACGCGGCGACGAGAAACCCGAGCGCCCACGGGACCAGGCGAGCCAGGGGCTTCATTTGCCCGCCCCGACGATGAGCCGTTGGGCAAATGCGCGATCGACGCCTTCGCAGAACGCGCGGAAGCCAGCATACTCGGCGGGTGTGATGCGCGTCTTGTCGAACGAAACCCTGCTCTTGATGGTGACCTTGCCGGCCTGTGTCTCGGCGGTGATCGAGAAAGTTCCGAAGGGCGTATCCTGCTTCATCGGCTCGGGGAGGCTCTTCACGCGGTAGCTCGGCGGCAGGCGGACCGTCACCTCGTCTTCGAGCGTCGAGCGAACGTGCATGCGGATGTCTTGCTTGCGGCTCGAGAGCGAGGCGAACGACGGCACCAGGCGCCCGGTTGGACCGACCGGGATCGAGAAGTCCGATCCATCGCGCCGCCCGAAGGTCGATGCCTTGCCCCGGGCGTGCATCGTCACGGGCTGCTCGATGTCCTCGAGGTCGTTCATTTCGAGGGCGGTTGCTCCGGAGAGCTCGAAGCCCGGAAACTCGCCGCTGAGATCGCGTGCGACGCGCTCTTTGCGCGTGCCCTTGGCGTGGTAGCGCTGTCTCTCTTCGGCCGCGAGCGCGCCGCTCGTCTCGGTCTTGACGTCGAGCTGGGCCGCGCCGTCGGTGCCGAGCGAAGCTTCGATCTTGCGCGTTCGGTGGGTGGCGTCGGCGGTCGCGTCGGGCAAATGGGTGAGCTTGCCCTTGCCCGACTCGTCGACGATGAGCGCGAGCGCGCCGCGATCCATGGCCGGCAGCTCGGTGGAGCCGGTGTACTCCGCCGTGCCGTCGAGGAAGAGGTTCATCGAGGGCACGTAGGCGATGGCGTGATCGAAGGGGGCGAGGCTGGCCGGCTCGGTTTCGAATTCGCCGCGCATCCCCGTGCGAACGAGGACGAGCGAGGCGGGAATGCCGGCCTCCTTGAGCATCGTCACGATGAGCGTCGCCTTGTCCTTGCAGTCACCCCAGCCGCGCGCAAACGTGAGGGCGCAGGGACGCGGCTTGTAACCATAGATGCCGAACTCGAGGGCAACGTACCTCGTGCGCTGCACGACCTCGTCGTAGATGGCGCGCATCTTCGAAGGCGCATCCGAGAGCCCCTTGGTGAGCGCGGCCACACGCCGGCGCACTTCGTCGTCCGGCTTGAGCTGGTCTTTGGCCAGGCCCGCGTACCACGCAGCAACGTCGTCCCAGGTCTTGTACGTGGAGACGTGGATGTGCCCGAGCACCTCGCCGAAGGGAGGCATGGTGGGCTCGGGTGAGAGCGGCGCGATCTCGGTGGCCTTGAAGTCATAGAGCCGCGTGTCGCCGTCGACGGAATCGGTTCGCGCGAGACCTGGCAGCGTGGACGCGTGAAAGTAGAACGATCGGCTCTTGGGGGTGCGCAGAACGTACTCTGCTCCGTAGACGGGTTGCGGCTGTTGCAGGTAGACGATCTCGCCGAAGTAATCGGACAGCTCGTTTCGCTGGCCGACGTCCTCGGTGCGGTAGCGCAGCTCGACGACGTCACCGGCATTGAGCCGGGGAAAGTGCACATAGAAGGTGCGGGCCGACGTATAGGTCGCGATGGCGGGGTTGTCGGCCGGCCCTTCGCCGCTCTCGATGGCCTCGTCGATCTTGCCGCTGTCGCGGTAGACACGGGCGGCGCGAAGCTGCACGACCTCGCTATCGGCCTGGTACGCGAATGCATACTCGCGCGCCGCCGCCGCGGCTTCGTCGGTGAGCGGCTGGAAAACGACCTGATGAAAGTGAGAGGCGAGCCCATTCTGATAGACGGTGGTCACCGTGAGATCGCGCAGCGTGCGCCGATAGTAACCCGCCGCGGGGAGCTTTCGTTGCTGCAGGAATTTCTCGGCCGGCCACGCGTATTGCTCGTCGGCACGGGGCTTGGGGGGTTCGATGTGCTCGACGTACTCGCGGACGTCTTTCTCTTGCGGTCGAATCGCCAAAATTTGGCGCAGTGACCGAAGCTGCTCTTCGCGCTTGCCCTCCTCGGCGTACAGATCGGCCTGCGCGCGCAACGTCTCGACGTCTTCGGGAGAAAGCTCGAGCGCACGCTTGTAGTACCCGATGGCTTGTGGAACCTGCCCGAGGGCGCGGTACGCGCGTGCCGCCGCCGAGAGCGCCCACGACGAATCGGGATCCGACGACAGGAGGCGATCGACCCAGCGGGCGACGGCTTTTTGGTCGCGTCGCATGACCGCCAGATCGATGCGCTCGCTCAAATAGTTGGTGTCGTCGAAGCGCAGCGCGGCGTAGCGGTTGGCCGCTTCGTCGGCTTCGGTGCTACGTCCCACGTCACGCAACGCCGTCGCGTAGACCCTGAGGAGGGCGACCGAGCGGGGATTTCTTGCGAGCGCCGACTCGAGTGTCAGGATGGCGGTTCGCTTGAGGCCGGCCTCGCGGTAGAGCTCGACGCGACCGAGCACGGCGCGGATGTTGTTGCCGTCGATGGCGAGCACTTGATCGTAGTACGGCGTCGCGTCGCGCCAGTTGGTGCCGCTGCGAGCGAGCTCGGCCTGGGCGAGCAACAGCTCGACGGGATGGGCGCGCTCTCCGGCGCCCGTCTGGGCCTTGTTGAGCCAGTCTCGCTTCTCGTTGCGATCGTCCGAAAGCTCGGCGGCAAGCAGGTTGCGAGCGAGCGTGGGGCCCGCGTTGGCCGCGCGCCGAGCGAAGTCCTGGGCGAGATGCTGGGCCGCGTCGTCACCGCCCGTCAGGTTGAGGTACCGCGCGTAGGCCTCGAAAGTGCGGGGAGGGACGTTTTTGCCCGCAACCAGTGCCTCGAAGGTGGGCACCGGTCCTTCGAGGCGGGAGAGTGTCTTCACGGCCTTCTTGCCCGCCTCGCCCGCTGCCTTCTCGGGCCGGGCGTTCTTCGCGGCTTCGCTCGACGCGGATGGGTCGGCCGTGAACTCGAGCGCAGGATCGGGAGCGCCGCCAGCGCTGGCAAACCGCAGCGAGAGCATGGGGCCGTCGTCGTCACCACAGACCTTGGCCGTCAGGCGGTTGTAACCCTTCTCGAGTCTGACCGGGACTCCGAATCTGTCGGCGTCGAGACCGCGGTAGGCAGCGTCGCTCAGCACCTCGACGCCGTTCCAGAAGAGCTTGAACGCTCCCGAAGCTCCCGCCCATATCGAAGCCGGGCGCGCTACTCCCCCCTTGGCGCGCACGAACGTCGTCGCGTAGGCGCACACTTTTTCGCGCGGTCGCATCAGATCGCCGAGGTCGAGCCACCCGTATCCATAGACGTCGGGCGCGACACGCCAGCGCGTCGGACGCTCTTTGCCCTGGTAGGGACGCATCAGATCGATCGCCTCACCGAGCTCCTGCTCGGGAGGAAATACATGCTCGAGGCCCTCTTTGCCCTCGTTGTCGAAAGGCCCGAGGACGATCCATTTGTCGACGACGCCCGCCGCGCGGATCTTGGCCTGCGCGCCTTCGAGGTCACCGCGCCTGCGGCGCGCGTAGGCAGCGACGATCGAAGCATAGGCGCGTAGCGGGGCGCTCACGGCCTTGTCGCGCTCGACGTCGGCAATCGCCTCTTCGACTGCGGTGGGGTCGGTCTGATCCCACTGGCGCCATACCGCGCGCAGAGCCGCATACTTTTCGACGCCGCTCGCTTGCTTGAGCTCTTGCACGGCCCTGTTGAGAGGAAGCATCTCGGCCAAAGGCGGCGCAGGGGCGGTGACGGCGCCTGCGGGGCTGGAGGCGCCGCCAAAGACGCACAGGCCCAGACAAAGAACGAAGCTGGCCCGTCTCCCGGTGCTGGACAAGAGGCTCACGGACCCTCTTTCCCGTGCCCGGCGTCGTGGGTCAAGCCCGCAGCGATTGAACCGTCGATCCACCCCATCTTGGCCGACCACTCTTCGGTGGTGGCAGCGATGACCGAGGCGGGCATCATCGTGGACAGCACCTCTCGTGCGGTGCGAAACTCGCCCGCGCGCCAGGCGAGCTCGGCGAATCCGAGAGCAAAGTCCGGCGCCTTCCGAATCGCCTCGATCGCCGGTGCGAGCACGTCGAAGGCGCGGCCCCAGGCTTCGAGCTTGGCGAGCTCTGTGGCCCGCAGCTGCAGGCGCTGGGCGTCGTCGGTCGCACTGGCTGCGCCCTTGCCCGTGGCCTCGGCATCGAGCACGAGCGTGCGCGTCTCGACGACCATCTCCGCGCTCGTCCAGCGGGCCACGTCGTCGAGGACGCGGTAGCTGCGGTCGTATTGCCCTGCGCGCGCCGCCACCAGTGCGCAAATGCGGCCAACCTGAAAGCAACCGGGGCACACGCGGTGTGCCTCGTCGGACTGGTCGAGCGCCGTCGTGTCCTCGGCAAGACGGCTGTTGGTTGCCGCGCGCAGCGCGTGGATGATGGGACGCTGAGCATCGATACGGCTGCGGGTCATCGGTTGATTCTCGAGGGCAACCAAAATGTGCACCGGGCCGAGGTCGAGCGCCGCACTCGTACTTTGTCGATCGAGCGCCGACTCGAGAAACCGATCGACGACGCGAAGCGCCCTCGTGTCATGATCCGGAATTTTCAAAAGCAAGAGCTGCACCCCTTGCACGATGAAGTCGAGCTCGTACTTGCCGCCCTGGTAGTAGCGAACGGCTATCTGCTGCGCACGCGCCGTCAGATCGATCGCCCTGTCGAGGTGCCGATCGGCCGACTCGGTGCCAATCTTGAAGCGCAAAGCCTCGAGACTGTGGGGGTGCAAGGCGAGCTCACGATCCCAGAACGCGCGCTCGTCGACGAAGTCCGCCGCGTGCCGGGCAGCCACGATGCCGAGCACGAGCGCGACAACGACCGTGGCCCCGCCGGCAATGGCAAAAGCCGTCGCCTGGGCGTAAAGAGAAACGAGCACCGTTCCTGCGGCGAGCGAAAGCCCGAGCATGGGGATGTACAGGAATCGCTCGGCCAACATGGTCGTCATGTCAGTGGGCACCACGTTCGAAGTCGGAAGCAGCATGGCGAGATAGAATCCCACGCCGACCGCGACGCCCGGTCTCCTCGTGCGCATCGTCCAGGCCAGCACGGCGAACCCGATCACGAAGGCCGCCCCGGTGGCGACGTAGATGGGGGCGAAGACGAGCGTTCCGTCCACCCTCTCGAGCAGGCCTTGTTGGACCGACAGATCGTGGGGAAAGAACGTCATCACCGCGAACCGGCCCATGGTCTCCAGGACTTCGAGTGCGTGCGCCATGGGTGGCAAGCTCGACGGCTCGGCCGGCCTGATGGGCATGAAACGCATGCGGAGTGCGAGGTAGGCGAGAGCAATGGCGAGCTGCGGAACGCAGGCCCGACCCATGCGTCGCAGCATCGCCAGATCGAGCGCCGGACGTTCCAGTGCGACCCACGTCTCGACGGCCACGAATGCAGCGAGCGCCACTGCCTGCTCCTTGGTAAGGTACGCCGCGATGGTGCCCGCGATCTCGAGGGCGAGCCCGCCCGTCTGACGGCGCAGCCGTCGCGCACACCCTTCGGCCACGGTGAGCATCGCAATGGCGCACAGGATGTCGGTGCGGCCGGCGATCCAGGCCACACTCTCGGCCTTGGTGGGATGCACGGCGAACAAAAGGGCCGCCAGCGCCGCTGGCACCGCGGCCCCGAGCCAGCGCCGCAGGACGACGAAAGCGAGCACCGACGCCGCGGCCTGCAAGACCAGGTTCGTGACATGAAAGAGCATCGGTGAGCCCTGCCCCACCTGCCAGTCGAGCGCGTACGATGCGCTCACCGCCGGACGCCAGTACATCATCCGTCCGCCGAACCGACGTATTTCCTCGTTGACGTCCCAGAAATCGCGCGTGAGCCAACGCTGCCACCACGCGAACGAGTGGACGTACATATTGCCGCCGATGAGTGCGTGGTCGTCGTAAATGAAACCGCCACCCAGCGCCGGACCGAACGTGGCGGCACCGAGGACGCCAACCAGGACCGCCAAAACCGAAGGACGAGGCTCGCTTTCGCGCGTCACACCCGGAGCCCGGGCGCCGGGAAACCCTGGCACATCTCCTTCACTTCGCCGGCGATGCGCGCGATGAGCGTGTCGTCGGCGGGCGTTGCGACGATCTGGCTCATGAATTCGGCCAGGCGCTTCATCTCCGAAACCTTCATGCCGCGCGAGGTGACCGCCGGTGTGCCGATGCGAAGGCCCGAGGGATCGAAGGGCTTGCGTGGATCGTTGGGGATGGCGTTGTAGTTGGCCACGATGCCCGCGCGATCGAGCGCCTTGGCGGCGATCTTTCCGGTGACATTCTTGCTGGTGAGATCGATGAGAATGAGGTGGTTGTCCGTTCCGCCGGTGATGAGCCGGAAATCTCGCTCGAGCAGCGCGTCGGCGAGCGCCTTGGCGTTGGTCACGATCTGCTGGGCGTACTCCTTGAACGATGGCAGCGCTGCCTCGCGGGCTGCCACCGCGATGCCCGCGGTGGTGTGGTTGTGCGGACCGCCTTGAAGACCCGGGAAAACGGCCTTGTCGATGACCGAGGCAAACTCTTTGCTGCACATGATCATGCCGCCGCGCGGCCCGCGGAAGGTCTTGTGCGTCGTGCTGGTGACGATGTCGGCGATGCCGGCCGGCGAGGGGTGCACGCCCGCCACGACCAGTCCGGCGATGTGCGCCACGTCGCAGGCGAGCACGGCGCCGACTTCCTTGGCGATGTCACCGAAGGCCTTGAAGTCGAGCTCGCGAGGGTAGGCGGTGGTTCCGCACCAGATGAGCTTGGGCCTGTGCTCGCGCGCGAGCGCGCGTACCTGATCGAGATCGATGCGATCGTCGGTGGGCCGCAGGCCGTACGGCACGCTCTTGAAATAGCGGCCGGTGATCGACACGGCATGGCCGTGGGTGAGGTGTCCGCCCGACGGCAAT
>JBBSDY010000113.1:0-8703 GCA_038240245.1 Polyangiales bacterium | reverse complement strand
GCGATTCTTGACGCGATTCGAGGTAGCCACGGGTGCCTGGCGGGTGAAAAGAGTAGCGAGTGAGCATGTGTGCCACGACTCGGTGGCACACTCTCGAGCACCGCGATCCTTGTTTTCTATGCCATTTCGGTGCGGCCCGCATCTTGCTCTCTATCGAAGGGTAGGGAGACCGATCATGAATCTTCGATTCGCCTGGTGTGCGCCTGCCTTGTTGGTTGCAATGGGATGCGGTGGTGCCTTCACGAACGATCCCGCCGACGGCGGCACTGGCACTGGCACGGGCACTGGCACGGGCACGGGCTCGGCGGGAACCTCCGCAACTGGCAGTGGCGGCGATGTGGGCGAGGGTGGCAGCACCGGTACCGCAGGCTCGAATAGCGGGGTGGGAGGATCGAGCAGCGGGGCGGGTGGGAACGGCAGCGGCACCGGAGGATCGGCGGGCACGGGTGGATCGGGCGGCGGCCACGGACCCGACTGGGCCGCGTGCGATGGTCCAGGGCAATGCGTCGCGCTCGAGACGTCTTGTTGCGGCTCGTGCACGACGTCCGACGTATCGGCCTACGCCGGAGTCAACACCAAGAGGGTCGACAACTTCAACCAGCAGAAGTGTCCCAATCCCGTTGCTTGCCCGGCCATCGCCTGTCTGCAGCAACCGGTCAACCCGAACATCGCCGCGAGGTGCGTGG
Organism: Polyangiales bacterium; assembly: GCA_038240245.1. Taxonomy (GTDB): domain Bacteria; phylum Myxococcota_A; class Polyangia; order Polyangiales; family Polyangiaceae; genus DASWDH01. The sequence continues at coordinate 8,017 of JBBSDY010000113.1, read as the reverse complement.
TCGGTCATTGCGAGGCCTTCGACGTACGCAAGGTTGCCGAATACTCCTCGTGCACCGGCGACGCGGACTGCCACCTGCGCGCGGGTCTCGGGTGCTGCACCTGCGGCTCTGCCAACGCGGGCTGGGTCGCGGTGAACAAGTCGGGCGAGCAGGGAATTGCAACGGCCGAGTGCGCTCCCAACACCGGTTGCGCCGAATGCGTGGCGGTACCTCCTCCCAGGACGCTCGCTTCGTGCACTGGCCAAGTTTGCCAGGTGCTGCTGGCGCCCTGATCTGCCCGACGTGCCGTCAGTTGAGGGAGCGGTCGCGCTTGAGGCGACCGCCGAAGATCCGATCCCAGTTCATCCGGTAGTCCTCGGTCGCAACCTGGGCGGGTCGTCCGCTGGTTTCGCCCACGGGGGCCTTGCCGGGGTCGTCGCTTTCGCTAGAGGTAGCCACCGCATCGATGGGCGCCGTCTGGTGGAGCACCTCGACGTCGCACAGGCAGGGCGCGCCGGCGCGGGGCGTCAGCTTCACGAGCTCGCCGCGGTTGATCGGCTGGCCTTCCTTGATGGGCCTCACCTCGCCGGTCTCGAAGGAGCCATCGCGGGCCCGCAAGATGCGCGCCCCCTTGCCATCGTCGGTCGGCGCGTAAAGAAGCGCGACGTCGAGCGAAGCGCGTTTCTTGGGGTACGCCATGTCACACTAGCGTTACGCCAGTCGGGGCCCCGCGCCAACAAAACCGTCGTGAGGGTGACCTTAGGGCAGATCGAAAACCAATACCTCGGAGGGGCCCGAGGCCACAATCTCGAGCCTTTTCTCGCGCTCGACGGCAGCCCCGTCACCCTCGCCAAGAGGAAGGTCGTTGACGGACACGGCGCCACTGGCAACCTGAACCCAGGCCTTGCGGCCGGGCGAGAGGTCGACCGAGGCACGCTCGCCCGTGGCGAGCTTGCCCGCGAAGAGCTGCACGTCCTGGTGCAGGATGAGCGAGCCGTCGCGCCCTTTCGGCGATGCGACCAGGCGCAACTTGCCTTTCGTTTCGTCCGGCGGGAACGTGCGCTGCTCGTAGCTCGGGGCCAGGCCCGTCTTCTCCGGAAGAATCCAGATTTGAAGAAAGTGCACCGGCTCGGTCTTCGATGGATTGAACTCGCTGTGGCGCACGCCGGTTCCGGCAGTCATCCGTTGCACATCGCCCGGCACGATGGTCGAACCCGTTCCCAGGCTGTCCTTGTGCTCGATGGCGCCCTCGAGAACGTACGAGATGATCTCCATGTCGCGATGAGGGTGGGTGCCGAACCCTCGACCCGGCGCCACGCGATCGTCGTTGATGACGCGCAGCGCGCTGAAGCCGAGCTGCTGGGGATCGTAATACTCGGCGAAAGAGAAGGTGTGCCGGCTGTCCAGCCAACCGAGATCGCTCTTTCCACGCTCATCTGCCCGTCGAACGGTGATCATTCTGGATTCTTACTCCACCGCGCCGCCACGGGCCAGGCTCTCGAGGCGCTGGGCCACGGCGCGCGCGCTCATGGCGCCCTTGTAGACATAGAGAGCGCCCGAGTCGTCCTCGTCGAGCACCTGTTCACTGACCCTCAGGCGTGAGCTCACGGCAAAGAGTATTTTCTCGGAGAGGCCCCGGCGAACGAGATCGACGCGACGGAATACTGCCTCGCGGCTCCAGAAGCCCAACACCTCGAAGTAGATTTTTTGGCGGCGTCTCGAAAAGACCAGATCGGGAACGCACAGACCCGTGCCGGGAAGATCGAGGACCACCCGGCTCTCGGTCACCCTCCACGCCGTGCCCAGCCCGGAAAAGGTCTTCGCCAGGGCGGCGATCTCGTCGGGCATCGAAGGCTCCTTGCCGTTGGGCTGCCCGCGCTCTTCTACGTCGCGCCCTCCCGAAGCATAAAAGGTGAGCGGCGTGCGGTCCTTTCCCCAGCGGACATCGGCTGCGAGCCGCCAGGATCCGCACCCCTCGAGCATGGGCAAGAGCATGGCCATTTTCTGGCCATACTTGGTGACCGAATCGAAGAGACTGAGCGGACCGTCGACGCAGATCTGGTAGCCGCCCTCGCACGCGGTGATCGTGTGCAGGAGGCCGAGAAACTTCAGTCGCCGAAAAAGCGCGCGCGCCACCGACGGGGAGTGCAGGTGCACGTCGATGGCGACACGCACGGCGCGCAACAGAACCGCCTGCGCCTGACCGCTCTCGTAAGAGTCGACCAGCGCGTCGGGGTTCACCGCCTCGAAAGCGGACAGCACGCTCATGCCGCGCAGATCGGCATAGAGCGCGTGCTCGACCACGTCGGCCCGAGCGTGAAGTGCGCTCGCGGCCTCGGCGAGAATCCGACTGCGATCGAAGCGCTCACCGGCGCCGAGCGCCGCACGTGCCGAGGTCGCGCGCGTGAAGAGCTCACGACGTACGAGCTCCGGATTCAAATCGCTGGTGACGTTCCACGTTGACCGATCGTCGAGCAGCTTGACCAGTCCGGCCTTGAGACGTTGATCGCGGGGCTCGGCCTCGATGACGGCAAGCTCGGCGTCGATCTCATCGCGTGTCCGCCCGACGCCATCGCGAAAAGCCGCCACGAGTCCAAGAGCGAGATCGTGCGCGCGGGCCCTGGTTTCGTCGCTCACCTTGGTGAGGTGCAGCTCCTTGCCACGACGGCGAGCGTTGACGAGATCAGCGGTAAGCACTGTGCTCTCGCCTTCGGTCGCTGGTGTACGTCTCGCCGGTGTCGCTGGTCACGAGCTCGTAGAGGATGGCACGTTTGCCTTCCTTCTTGCGCAGGATGCGCCCGAGCCGTTGCACGTGCTCGCGTACCGAGCCGCTGCCGGAGAGGACGACGGCGACGTTCGCCGACGGAACATCGACACCCTCGTTCAACACCCGCGAGGTGACGATGGCCCCGTATTCTCCGCTGGCGAGCCCGGCCAAGAAGCGACTTCGCTCCTTGATCTTGGTCTGGTGGGTGATCGCGGGGACCAGGAAGCGCCGCGAGACCTCGTAGGCCGTGGCGTTGTCCTGGGTGAAAAGGATGGCCCGATCACGGCGATGCAAAAGGAGCAGATGGTCGAGGTAGTCGAGCTTGGCCGAGGCCGCGAAGGCGAGCTTGCGCTGGGTGCGGTAGGCGGCCATCGCGCGCCTGCCCTCGGCGCTGCGCGATGACAGATTGATGAATTCGCCCCAGCCCGTCGGGCTGGACATGCGGATACCATGCTCGCGCACGAACGTCCGATACAGACCTCGCTCGGATTCATAGAGGTCCCGCTCGTCGGGAGTCAGCTCGATGTCGATGCGCTCGACGTCGTAGTCGGCCAGGTAGTCCCCCGAGAGCTCGACGATGTCCTTGCGGTAGACGGTGTCGCCGATGAGCGCTCCGAGATCGGCCTCGCGACCGTCGCTTCGCTCGGGCGTCGCGGTGAGCCCCAGCCGAAAGGGCGCAAGACACGAACGAGCCGCGAGAGCGAACGAACCGCTCGGCAGGTGGTGGCACTCGTCGAAGACGACCATCCCGAAGCGTGCGCCCAGGTGATCCATGTGCAAGAACGCCGAGTCGTAGGTGGTCACGGTGAGCGCGCGGACGTCGTGCTCGCCTCCCCCCACCACGCCAACGGGACCACCGAACGAGACGGTGAGAAGATCGTACCACTGCCGGACGAGGTCGAGCGTCGGCGCAACCACCAGCGTGCTGCGACGCTTGTCATCGATGGCCATGATGGCCACGTGACTCTTGCCGGCGCCTGTGGGCAGCACCACGACACCGCGACCTCGGGCCCTGCGCCAAGCGTCGATCGCCTCGACCTGGTACGGACGCGGCGCGCGGTGAACGCGGGCGCCGCCGGGCAGCTCCACGTAGCGCCGCGCTTGATCTTCGTAGGGCACCTTGGCACCCACCAGCGCGCGGACGACGTCGGCGTAGGCCACGGCTGCAGCCCGCGAGCAGCGCGTTCGTGCGTCCCACTGGCAGAGGCGTTCGAGGGCCGGGGGAACCGAGCTGTCGCTGGCGTCCGACGCCCGAACCTCGATGGTACCGCCGACGAACGATAGCGCGATCACGCTGGCACCGTACCCTCGTCGCGCCTGCCGATCACGACGAAAAGGCCCCCTTCGTGCGCCAGGCGCACCGCCCAGGTGAGCTGCGCGATCCAGTTTTCGAGCCACCAGTCATCGCCGGCGAACGAAAAGAGATCGACATCGCCCGCAGGGTCTTCTCCGAGCAGGGCCGTGGGATAGGTCCGCAGGAACGCCACGCCGTTGCCGCGAAACCAGCTCTTTACCTCGCCCAGGGTGTGACAGTGCTCTTCGGGGTGATGATACTGATCGCGCAGCCACGCCTCGCGGCGCTCGGGCTCCGCAGCGCGATCGCGCAGCACCGGGTCCCACCAGATGCGCCCCGTCATGCGCGAAAGCACGCGACGCAGCCGATGCGGCATACGCGCCAACAAGTTGTAGAGCCCCACCACGACGACGCCCCCGGGTCTCGCCAGCTTCGCCAGCGCGGCGAACGACGTCCTGGGATCGGGCGTGTGGTGAAGGACGCCCGAGGAGTAGACGACGTCGAACGCCGCCTCGCGCAAGCCCGGCCTGCGGAGATCGGTCTCCACGAAGAAGGCGCGCTGCACCGCGTAGCGCCGCGACGCGAGCGCCGCCAGCTCGAGCGATGCCACCGTCAGATCGGCGCCGATGACGACGCGATCGGCGCTGGCCAGATAGAGGCTCATCTGCCCCGTCCCACAGCCCACCTCGACAAGCCGAGCATCGCCGGGCACCGCTCGATCGAGCGACCGCGCGAACGCGCTTCGCGCCGCGCGCGCCCGCAAGCTTGCCAGATCGTCGTGCGGCGGGTAGCCCGGAAACGGATTCTCCGAGTAAAACGCCCGCACCGCGTCGGTTCGAGCGTCGGACGCCGCACGCGCGCGCAGCACACCATCGCTTTGCGGGTAGACGATCTGGCAATGCGCGCACCGCAATCCCCCATCCTCGCCGCGCGATCCAGCCTCGTGGAGGGCACCGCCACACGCCGGGCAGGCCAGCAAATCGAGGGGAAAGGACAGCACGGTCAGAAGATCGTGTAGATGAACGGCGCGAGACCCTCGACCGTGGCCGCGACGACCAGGATCAGGCCGGTGACACAGAGAAAGACGACCAGGGGAATCAACCAACCACGCTTTGCGCGCGTTCGCCAGAGGCCGCGCACGATGTCGGCGATCGAGCCGGCGGCGCTGGCGATCACGATGAGACCGCGGCGAATCTTGCCCCTTCGCCGCAGGCCCCGGGCAGCACCCGAAGAGGCGGTCATCTCGACTCCTTGCGCTCTTGCAAGATGGGCACGGCCGAGCCCGGGGCTCGCTTGCTGACCACGCTCGTTCCCGCGACGAGGACGTCGATGCCGCTTCGGCGAAACGTGGAGTAACCTTCCGCTGCACGGTTGACGATGGGCTCGCCCGCGAGGTTGAAGGAAGTATTGAGGAGCACGGGCAGACCGCTCATCTCACCGTAAGCCCCAAGCAGATCGTGCAAAAGAGGGCACATCGAGCGCTCCACCGTCTGGACGCGGGCGGTGCCATCGACGTGCGTCACCGCCAGAAGACGCTCCCGGTGCTCGGGCTTCACCGGAAAGACGCCGGACATGAACCTTGCCAGTCGCGCGCCGTGCGGCGGCAGTTCGAAGTACCGATCGGCCACCTCGATGGGAACGGCGGGCGCAAAGGGCCGAAAGTCCTCTCGGTACTTCACCTCGTGGTTCAACCGATCGCGCGTGGCCGTGTGGTGCGGCGCGGCGAGGATGCTCCGATGGCCAAGCGCGCGGGGGCCGAACTCGCTGCCACCCTGCATCCAGCCCACGATTCGCCCGGCGTGGAGCTCGGTCGCGACCCGCGCCACGAGCTTGGCGTCGTCGGCCACGTTCTCGACCGAAAGACCATCTTCGGTGGCGATACGTGTCAGCTCACCGGCATCGACGGGAGGCCCGAGGAACGGATGATCGGGGCAGGGCACGTCGGGGTTTTTGAAATGAAGGCGATCGACGAGCAGCGCTGCACCGAGCGCGCAACCCGCATCGCCCGGCGCAGGAGGAACGAACACGCGCTCAAAGCCGGACTCGCGCAAGATGCGCGTGTTGGCGCAGCCGTTCAGGGCAACGCCGCCCCCCAGACACAGGTCGGACAGGCCCGTCTCGCGGTGGAGCGAGGCCGCGAGATCGACCATGGTGTCCTCGAGCACCTTCTGGATGCTGGCAGCGAGATCGGCGTAACGCGCGCCAGCATCGGACGATGGGTCGAGTGGTTCGTACGGATGGCGCGGCGCACCGAACTCACTTACGAACTTGGAGGAGTACGATCGCCGCGCGGTGGTGTGGTACTCGAAGTAGTCCATGTCGAGCGCAAAGGCGCCGTCGGCGGTTCGACGAATCAGCTTCTTCACCGACGCCTCGAAGCGTGGCTTGCCATACGAGGCAAGGCCCATGACCTTGTACTCGCCCTCGTTCACGGCAAAGCCCAAAAACGCGGTGAACGTCGAATAGAGCATCCCCAGCGAATGCGGGAAGTGCACCTCGCGCAACGAGTCGAGAGAGACCGTGCCGTCGTCGTGACGCTCGCCCTTGCCGACCGAAAGCGTCGCCCACTCCCCTACCCCGTCGGCGGTCAGGATGGCCGCTCGCTTCGTGGGGGCCGTGACAAAGGCGCAGGCCGCGTGCGCCTGGTGGTGCTCAGTGAACAGAATGCGCTTGCCGGGGACGCCGAGGTGAGAAGCGATGATTCCTTTCACCCAAACCTTGTCGCCGAGCGAGCTCTTCATCGCGTGCGGGAAGCTCCGCCACGATCGGGGGAATGCCCGCAGCGCCGTGGTGAGGATCCGCTCGAATTTGAGCATCGGCTTTTCGTAGAAGACGACGGCATCGAGCTCGGCTGGCTCGACACCGGCATGCGTAAGGCACCACTCGATGCTGGCGAGCGGGAAAGACGCGTCGTTCTTTCGTCGCGTCAGACGTTCTTCCTGGACGACGCACACCGGAACGCCGTCGACCACGAGGGCTGCCGCAGCATCGTGGTAGTGGGCCGAGATGCCGAGGATCTTCATTCGTACTGGCTGATGAAAGACGATCGGCTGGGGGGACGAACGACCCAGCCGTCCGGCTCGCGGCGCGCCGCGAGCTTGGTGAGCAGCGCAAACAGCGGCAACACGACGAAGTATTGGACGAGGAGCACGAGCCCCCCCATGACGCTCGCCAGCGCAGTCGCCACCCGCAAGTATCCCTTCCACAACCGATGCGCGCGCGCCGAGAAGAGCCGCCAGCCGTGCTTCTTGGGAGACACTCGCACGAGCTCGCGCCTCGTGTAGTCCATGTGAAACTCCTCGTCGCGCAAGATGTCCGCGAACAGCTTTTGCGTACTGGGATCGAATGACAGGGCTTTTTCGTAAACCTTGAACCTGCCGGCGGCCGCTCGCTCGGACAGGTGGAGAAATGCCAACAACGTGTCGTCAGCTTGCTGATCGACGCCCAAATCGTCGAGCCCGCGTTCACCCGGTGCGAGCCAGTTGGCCTCGAAGGTCGAGCTCGCCCGGGTAGGAAGCGCCAGGAGAACGGCGGCCCCTCGGTGACGGAACATGTTCGCGTGACGGTGCTCGTCCTGGGCGTGGCGCAGGTAGAGGCGGCGCAAACGAGAATCGTTGGTGAGCTCGGAGGCGCGCGCCAGATCACGCCCGCCATCGGCCTCGGTTTCACCGAAGCGCAAGAGCTTGCGGGCGCGACGGTGAGCGTCGCTCCAGATCCATCGGTGCAACCGGAAGAGCCACCAGTCGAGGTCCGCTACCATCGCCGCCCTTGTTCTGCCACGATACGCGCCTCCACGGACTCCTATCTTGCTCTTTCGTAGCCCGAGCGCACTACTCGCGATCCGCGGCGCCGTCTTCGCCAGTGGCGTCACGCTCGTGGCCGCCGCCGCCCGGGCGGACGCGCGATGGTTCGAAGACCACTGGCTCGGCTCCTATTGCACACGCTCGGCCGTCACCCCGCCGCTCGAGGTCGCGATC
>JBBSDY010000112.1:0-8780 GCA_038240245.1 Polyangiales bacterium | reverse complement strand
CGTCTGCCAGCTCGGGCAGGTCGAGGGGGGCGCCGTCGCGGCGCAACGCCCGAGTTCAACCGCATCCACGATCTCGGGCTTGCATCCCGCGATCGCCACGGCCAGCGCCACCATCTTGGCAAGAGTTCCGAGCGCCGCGGCCCGCATGATGGTGAGATAGCGCAACCTACGGCGGCGTGCCCGCGATCGCGTTGCCCCCCTGCAAAACGACCACGTGGGGATTGACCGCCAGGGCCGTTCCGGTCTGGTACGAGTAGTCGTTCGTCGGATCCTCCTGGACGCCTTGCAAGCCAATCTGAAACTCGACCGTGTCCTTCGGGGAGAGAAGCTGACCGTCGCTGGTCCCCATCTCGAGATAAGAGTCGGCCATCGATTTGGCGGGCATCAGCTTGGCGACCGTGGCCGTGCATGTGGAGGTGAGCTCCTTGTACGAAGGCTGCGCGTTCGTGCCGCTGTTCCAACCGGCGAAGTAAAACTTCACGGCCGCGGGTTCGAGCCCAATCTCGTCGACCATGAAGTAGCGGACTTTGAGCGAGCTCAAGGGAGGCATGTCCGTCCCGTCATTGGTCAGCTTGATCGAGATGGCGATGTTGTTGCTCTGTTGCGACTGGTACTCGACCCGGATGCCCGTGGACGGTGGGCCGTCGAAGACGGCTCCTCCGCCGGCCATGCCCGAGTCGCTGCTGGTCGTGCCGGCGTCGTTCGTCGGGTTCGAATCGCTCGACCCTCCCGCGCCTCCCGAGCCTGCGTTCGACGTCACATCGGTGCCGGCGCTCTCCATGCTCGAGCCGCCCGCCGCCAGAGACCCGGCGTGGCCCTTGGCCACCGCCTTGAAATCGGGATTGATCGGCTCGCCCTCTGCGCACGCCGCGAGCACCCCCACACAAGCCACCCCGAGACAAAGCCAAGCCGTCGAAAGATTTGTAAAATTCACGATGAGGCTCCCAAGAATGAAAAGTTAGTGATCCCGTCATAGCACAGCGGCGGCGTGGGGCGCAGCTGCTCAGATCGGCACGCACTGGCAACAGATAGCTCGAAGTAGGGGAAACGATCCGCGTGCTCCACAGCGCGCGATGACCAGGCAGCGCGAAGCATCGCGCGTGGCCAATGAGGAGTCGTCCATGTTCGAGCTCGGTCGATTGCAAAGAGGTCTTCTTCTCGTCGTGTCCGCATGCGCGGCGAACGCGTGTTTGGACCGGCCCCTCGCGCTGGCGACTCCGACCGTCAGTGCGCGCGTCGTCATCAACGAGAATTCGACATCGGTCTCGCAGATCGATTTGCTCTTCATGATCGACAACTCCTCGAGCATGGCCGATAAGCAGGCGTTTCTCGAGCGAGCCGTGCCCGATCTGGTCGGGCGCCTGATCAATCCCGGGTGCGTCGACGACGCCGACAACGACGTGCCTCTCGCGGCGCCCGATCCCACGACCGGCACATGTCCGTCGCCATATCACCGCGATTTCGAGCCGATCCGGGACATTCACGTCGGCATCATCTCTTCTTCGCTGGGCGGTCACGGCGCCGAGGGTGTGTGCGACGACACGGCCGACAAACGCACGGATCCCCACGACGATGACGCCGGTCATTTGCTCGCCCGCACATCGCTCACGGCGGTGACGACCTTTCAGAATCAGGGCTTCCTCAACTGGAATCCAAACGTTGCGGGCGCCGAATCCGATGCCCAGAGGCTCACCGATTCATTCAAGTCGCTCATCCGGGGTGTGGGCCAACACGGCTGCGGATACGAGTCCCAGCTCGAAGCCGTGTACCGCTTTCTCAACGATCCCGCGCCGTACCAGAAGCTCGTGCTCACCAACGGTCTGATCGCCAAGCAGGGCGTCGACCAGGCGCTGCTCCAGGAGCGAGCCGACTTTCTGCGCCCGGACTCGCTCGTCGGAGTCATTTCGATCACCGACGAGAACGACTACTCGGTCAACGATGGTAGCCAGAGCTGGCTCGTCCTTGCTCGCTCTCACAACGGCGTCACCATGCTGCGTCGTCCGAGCTCGGCCTGCGCGACCAACCCCAACGATCCTTGTTGCTACAACTGCGGCCAGACGACCGTTCCGCTCGGGTGCCCGGCCCCCGACAACGATCCGTAATGTAAGAAGAACGACTCGCTGTCGAGCACGGAGGATCCCGAGAACCTTCGGGCATCGCGCAGCAAGGCACAATACGGCATCGATTTTCTCTATCCCGTCGAGCGCTACGTCGAGGGATTCACGCAGCCCGTCTTGACCAAATATGGCAGCGGCGCGAAAAATCCCCTTTATCACGATCCTCGCTGTCAGGGCGACGCCGGCGCCTGTCCCGAGACGCGTGATCCGAGCCTGGTGTTCTGGGCCGGCATCGTGGGGGTTCCCTGGCAGGACATCGCGCGTGACGGATCCGATCTCTCCCGTGGTTTTCAAAGCTCCAAGGAGCTTGCCGACCGTCACACGTGGGACGCCATTCTCGGCGATCCGCATGCTTCGCCGCCCGTCCCGCCCAGCGATCCGCACATGATTGTGTCTCCCACGCCGCGTGCCGCGCTCGCTGGGCCCCAGAGCAGGGCGCTATCCGACCCCAAAAACGGGCACGAGTGGATTTCGTCGGAGAGTCAGCCCGCCGACTTGCAGTACGCGTGCACCTTCGAGCTGCCCGAGCCCCGCGACTGCGACCCGAGCAACCCGAGCGACGTCGACTGCGATTGCGCGCGCAGCGACGTCACCAAGAATCCCCTCTGCCAGGATCCGACGAGCGGTGCCTACGACACCATCCAGCGTCGGGCCAAAGCGTACCCGGGGCTGCGCGAGCTCGAGGTCTTGCGGGGTCTCGGCGAGCAGGGGATCGTCGCGTCGATCTGTCCGTCGAACACCAAGGACGCGGCCAAGAGAGACTACGGCTACCGGCCCGCCATTCAGGCGCTCGTCGAGCGATTGCGCGGTGCGCTTCGCTACCGGTGCCTGCCGCGGCCCCTCGCGGTAGCCAGCGATGGAAGTGTGCCGTGCGTGGTTCTCGAAGCCTTCACGCCGCAAGAGGGGGACAAATGTCACTGCGACGATCCCAAATTTCCAGGCCGGGTGACCCCCGAGCCCGATCGAATCACCGACGATGTTCGCAAGCTCGATCGCTGCGTTTGCGAAATCAAGGAGCTCGATTCGAGCGATCGCGCGAGCTGTCAAAAAGAGATGACTCCCAGCAGGGCTCTCGACGGCTGGTGCTATGTCGATCCCAACCAGCAACGGGACATCTCGGAGTGCGCCATCGTCGACAAGTGCCCGGCGACCGATCGGCGCATCATCCGTTACATGGGCGCCCAGCCGAGGGGAAAGGTCGTCATCATGTGCCAGGAGCAATCGTTTCTCGCCAACGCTGCCTCCCTCGGGGCCGACGTTTGCTCGAAGAGCGTGCCGTCAGGATCGAGCAACCGTTAGAACATCGAGTCGCTGGTCACGCGCGTCGAGACCACGCGCTGCGGCGGGGCGCCGATGTTGGCGGGATCACAACCACCCGACGCGCCCAGGCCGAACGGCGTCACACCGATCTTGTAGCTGCACACCTTGCCTCGACCCTGGATGAACACGCCCGGCAGCTCGACGTTGGCCTTGAGCGAGGGTTGTTCCACCGGACTGCCCGGAGGGGGGATCGCGGCGGGGTTACGCCGGGCAAGATCTTCTTTTGCCTCGTCGACGGTGTGGAGCGCGAAGCCGGTCACCGCGACCGAGGGACCCTCCGAACGTGCGGGCGCGCCGTTCGGCCAGCGCTCGTCTGCGACGAGCTCGATGCCAATGTGGACGCCGTTGCGGGGCGGGTTGATCGTGGGAGGCCTGCGACGGATGGCCGCTGCCATACTAGCTGCCACCTTCTGCCACCCGTCGACGTTGGAGCTCGCTCCGGTGAGCTGAACGTCGACCACGCCAGTGCGAAGCACCGTGACGGCAAACGTTGCCGTGCCGAGCTGTGGAGCGATGTCCGAATGCCCCGCATCGCGCGCCGCGGAGAGCACGGCGCCCGCCGGTCCCAGGCCGACCTCCTGGTCGTGGGCCTCGAGCGCCTCGGCGAGCCCGCCTGTCGTGCTCACCGGCGCCGGAGCACGACGCGGAGCCTTCGTTTCCGGCCCCGGCTCGGCCAGGTTCGTCCAACGGGACCAGTCGCCGGGCGCAATCCCGAGATCGACCCGCGGCTGACTGCCCGGGCCCTGGGCACCTGGATCCACGGCGTAGTCACCCGCCCCAGTGACCGGCGCGGGGGGGCCATTGGTGTCCGCCTTGGAGGGTCGATGCTCGCCGCGAGAGCGGTCGCTCCCCACGACCGAAGATTCGGGCGAGGAATTGCCGAAAACCGCCTCTCCTTGCGGAGTCGAAGAGGCGTCTTCTGCAAGCTCGATCTCGATCGTTGGGTCGAGCCGGGCGAGCTCGCCGCCGGATGCCGCCGCGTCCAGCGGACGGCGGCTGCTCAACGTGAGAGCGATGGCCAGCACGTGCAGGACCAGCGCCCCGCCAAGGGCAATGAAAGTCCGGGAGCGCGGTCCGTCGAACAACACCGAGGTGCCGGCACTGTGGCCGCGGCGGCGAGCGGTGTCAAAAACATCCATCCAGCTCGCGAACCGCGTTGACAAGGTGGGCGGGCTGAGTGTGAAATCAAAGCTGCCCATACATGCGGGTCGTCAAGACTCTCGCCACGTTTGTCGTTCTCCTCGTTGGATGTGCGGCTCTGCGGAACTCGCCGCCAGAGAAGCCGGCCGAGCCCTGCGCATCGCCGGGGGCGTCGTGCGCCCCACCCGAGGTGAGCGCGACCGGACCGCGTCGGCCCTGTCCCGACGAGATGGTCCTCGTCGCCTCGCGATTTTGCATCGATCGCTACGAAGCCACCATGGTCGAGAACCTGAGCGGCGAGGCGTTCTCTCCGTTCTATCCGCCCGACCTCGAAGAGATGCGCAAGGCGGTCATCGGGCAGCCGTGGGGCCTCGCGGTTTTGGGAAAGGCGTCGATGCGTCCACCCGTTCCGCCGCTCCCCGACTGGCAGCGCAGCCCGACCGTGCGAGCACGCGCCGTATCGCGCTCGGGCGTCGTGCCGCAAGGCTACCTGAGCAAGCCGACGGCCCGGGCAGCCTGCGAAGCCGCCGGAAAACGCCTGTGCAAGCTCGAAGAATGGAAGACCGCTTGCCGCGGCGAGCAGAACACGCGCTTTCCCTACGGCAAAAAGTACGAAGATCGCGTCTGCAATGTCCACGAGCCCCAGCACCCGGCCGCAATCCTCTACGGGGACGCTTCACTCGGTCACTGGGATCCCCGGCTCAACCAGCTTCCCGTAGGGGGCGCACCACTGCTCAAGCCGACGGGAGCCACCACCACGTGCCGAAGCTCCTGGGGCGACGACGGCGTATACGACATGGTGGGCAACATCGACGAGTGGGTCGACGATGCCAAGGGGACATTCGTGGGCGGATTCTATGCGCGCGACACGGTGCGCGGATGCGACGCGCGCGTCAGCGAGCACATCCCGGTGTTCTTCGACTTTTCAACCGGCGCCCGCTGCTGCATCGACTTGCGCGGCGACGCCGCACAGTCGTCGAGCGAATAAGCCCCGCTCCTGGTACTGCGGGCAGCCGCGAGGTATTCTCATCGTTCGGAGTTTGCATGAGCGCACCTACCATGCGGACCTTTTCCTACATCGTTGCGACGGTCATCGTCGGTGGCGGTCTTGCGTGCGGCGGCGACGACAACATTGGCCCGGTGAGCGCGGTTTCGCGCGGCGGCACCGCCGGATCGCCCACCGGCGGCACGAGCGGCGGCAGTGCGCTCTCGGGCAACGCCGCGGGCACGCCCGATCCCGGCGCAGCAGGCGTGGGCGGCAGCAGCGAAGGCTTGGCGGGTAGCAACGCAGAGATCGCCGATGCTGCCGACGAAGGGCTGCCCGTACCGGGAGGCGACGCCGGCCCGGGTGGTCGCGATCTGTCGACCAACCGCAGTGCGTTCTTTGGAGAGAGCCGCTGCGCCAGCGCCAACGTCTTGTTGTGCGAGGACTTCGAGAGCGGCGCGGTCGACAAGGGCACCTGGAAGGTCACGGGCGTCCCGGTCATCGACGGTCTCCAAAAGGCGCGCGGAAGTCATGCGCTGCACATCACGATGAACGCCAACGGCAAGACCGCCATCAGCGAGACCAAGACGTTTCCCGCTCCGAACAACACGTACTACGGGCGGCTCTTCATCTATTTCAACTCGCTCCCGGCCGATCCGATGAGCTACGCGCACTGGACGATCGCTGCCGCCACGGGCAACGATGTGAGCGGCGAGATCCGAATCGGCGGCCAGCTCCAGCAAAAGGTCAACCGCTGGGGCGTCGGAACCGACAACCAGGTCGATCCCAACGGTAGCGGCGATTGGACGAACGCCGACAAGGATCCCAACGGCATGCCGCGCGCGGTGCCCGTCAACGAATGGCTCTGCGTCGAGTGGATGCACAAGGGCGACACCAGCGAGACCAAGTTCTGGTGGGACGGCGTCGAGCACCCGTCGCTCGACACCGTTCCTACGACCAAGCACGGCGGCAACCCTAGCCAGCCTTTTTACCTTCCGAAATTCACCGCTCTTTGGATCGGCTGGCACGAGTACCAGGCGAGCACGCAGAAATGGGAAATGTGGGTCGACGAGATCATCGTCGACAAGCAGCGCATTGGTTGCGTTCTCTAAGCCTTGACCTCACGCGCCCCAGCGCGAGCCCCAGGCCCAAGAGCAGAAGAATCGCACCCGGTTTGCCGTTGGATGGGCGCGCGAACCCTACGCTGCAGGCGGTCGATGTTTCAGGGCTCGTGCCCGTGCCCGTGACGTCGACGGAGCCCGGATCGTTGCCGCTGATGATTTCTCCCAACCCGCCGTCCCCTTGGGGGGCGACCAGGCATTCTCCTGCGCGACAAACGAAGCCGGGCTTGCCGCACAGCTCGAGATCGGTGCCATTGTCGACCACGCCGTCGCAGTCGTCGTCAAAGTCGTTGCACTCTTCGCGGCGCGGTTTGCCCGGTGTGCAACTGTTGGTATTGCAACCGTCGCCGTAGCGCGCACACCAGCCGACACCGCAGATGGCGCGAGCGTCCTCGTCGACACGGTTGTTGCAGTTGTCGTCGCGGTTGTTGCAGAGCTCTGGCGCCGTCGGATAGATGGTGGGATCGGTGTCGTTGCAGTCGTTGTCGCAAAGCCCGAAACCCTTGCTGATTCCGCAGCCCATCTTGGTGGCCTTGCCGACGACGCCGTGGCCGTCGTTGTCGTCGTCCTCGCAATAGGCGCTGATCGCGAGTCCCTCGTCGATGGCTCCGTCGCAGTTGTTGTCCTTGCCGTCGCAGATCTCGGGAGCGCCGGGGTTGATCTTTTCGTTGTTGTCGTTGCAGTCGCCCGCTTGCAACGCGTAGTACTTGGGCTGCGTGCAGTTCATGCTGTAGCCGGACGTGACTCCGCCGTAGCCGTCGCCGTCGTAGTCGTGGAAGTACTTGGTGCCCGCGCCGCAGCCGAAAGCCAGGCTGAGAAATCCCTCGCCTCCGGCGTCGCCGCGCGAGGTGCCGTCGCCGTTGCCCGAGAGCCCGTAGACATTGAAATCGACGCCACCCGCCTGGGCGGGCGCCGTCCACCCCACCTTGAAGGTGGTGACGCCCCCGCTTCCGGTTCGAGGCGCGGTGTGGGTGACGCCGGTTCCGATCAGCTTGGTGCCGCTGTCGATGATGCGAAACGTCCCAACTCCATTGCTTTGCACGAAGAACCCCGCGACCGGGCCATTGGTGGTCTGAATGGAGATGGTGAGGGTGATCGCCTGGCCCAGGGCAAGCACCGAGGCGTCGGATGTGGCCGACACGGTGGGCATGCCCGCTGATCCGTGGCACCCCATGCATCCCTGAGCCGAGATACCGTTCTTGTGGGCCCACGCCTGCCCCGGCCAAAGATTCACGAGCGCGGCGAAGACCGCGAGCCGAAGAACCGTGCCAAAGGACATCGTGGATCAGTGTCCCCAGCGGGCGAAAGCGGCTCGCTTCATCGAGTCACGACCCGCCGCCAGGTATATAATGTTGAAGTGCCACGGCGAATTGCCGCTTTCTCTGGAGAACCGGGTCGCAAATACAGGGTGGGGCTCCTCACGACCGGCTTTGCCTACGGTCCCGAGCGCCGGCTCTTCGAGGGGATGCTGGCGGCCGCTCGTGCTCGTCACGTCAATCTACTCTGCTTTCATGGTCGGCGCCTCAATTCGCCTGTCGCCGCCGACCGCAGCGCCAACGTGCTCTACGATCTGGTCGATCGACGATGCTGCGATGGTCTGGTGGTCTGGGCGGGGGCGCTCGGCGAGCACGTCTCGATCGAAGAGCTGCGGTCGTTCTGTTTTCGCTTCGAGCTGCCCGTCGTCACGATTGGCGGACGGGTGCATCTCGACATCCCCAGCGTCGTGTTCGACTTCTACTCGGGCATGCGGACACTCATGCATCATCTGATCGACGTACACGCCTTTCGCCGCATCGCGTTCGTTCGGGGGCTCGAGGGGCAAGACGAGGCCGAGCAACGCTTTCGGGCCTATTGCGATGTCGTCGCCGAGTCCGGGCTCGCTCTGGACGATCAGTTGATCGTGCCCGGAAACTTTCAGCGCGATGCAGGCAAGCGTGCGGTTTCGATTCTCTTCGACGAGCGCCGCGCGAGGCCGGACGCCATCGTCGCCGTCAACGACGAGACTGCGCTCGGCGTTCTCGACGAGTTGGTGGCCCGTGGGATTGCCGTGCCTGGCGAGGTGGCCCTCACGGGTTTCGACGACGATGCCGCGGTCCG
>JBBSDY010000111.1:0-8784 GCA_038240245.1 Polyangiales bacterium | reverse complement strand
GACCTGGCGCGCCGCTGCGGAGCGATCTGTGGCCGCGTCGGTGATCACGGCGTGATGTTCCTGGTGGGGCCACATGGATCGGTCGCGCGCGCCCGGCGTGAGGTGGCCCGTCTCGGGGAAGAGGCTGCCACCATGGCCCGGCGACGCTTTGGATTCGTGCTCCATCTCGGCGTCAGCTCTCCATCGGGTTCGGATCCGTTGAGCGCGCTCTACGAGCAGGCCCTCGCCGCGGCCGAGCGAGCGCTGTCGCAGGGCGCGCCATTGGTGCAAGGCAAGTCGGGAGCGCGCCCGTCCGCGTCGCCCATCGGCGAGCTTCGTGAAGAGCTGGGAGCCGCGTCGGAAGAACGCCCGAAGGCGCTCATCTCCCGCTTCGAGCGCTACATCGAGGCGGTGACGGCGTATTGCGGGTACCGCCCCGAGCCCATTCGATGGCATCTCGAAGCCGGCTTCGAACGCGCGGCCCAGGCGCTGCGTCGAACGGGCGCGCTCGAAGAGAAAGGGTACCGCGATCTCTTCGACGGTCTCGACCGGTCCGCGCGTGGCGCCACCACGGTGAGCGAGCTCGCCGCTGCCTACCGCCGCGCCATTGCCGATCTCGTCGATGCGGCCGAGAAGCCCGTGGCGGCGACGCAGGATCGCAGTCTTCGACGCGCGCTCACCTTCATTCAAGAGCACGTGAGCGAGCCTCTGAGCCTCGCCGCTGTCTCCAGAGTCGCGGGCTTTGCTCCGCGGCATTTCTCGCGCCTGTTCAAGCAGCGCGAGCGCATGACCTTCGAGCACTACGTGCGCCAAGTGCGCGTGGAGCGCGCCAAGGATCTTCTCGCGGCCACCGATCTCAGCGTCGAGCGCGTCGGGCAGCTTTCGGGATTCGCGCTTCGCCCCTATTTCCAGCGGGTCTTCAAGCAGCTGACCCACACGACGCCGCTCGCATTTCGCAACTCCAAGCGCTAATACGTGATCTCGTGGATACCGTGAGCATCTAAAGTCTCTTAAGTATACAACTGGCAAGGGGGCCGCCGGGTACACTCTGTTCAGGAAGCTGAAGGAGAAACCCCAATGATCCGCCAAAGCACATGGATGGTCCTCTTGCTCGTGGGATGCGGCGCCTCGGCCAGCGATGGCACGGGTAACGTGGGAGGCGATGACCAGCCGAGCACGGGCAGCGCCGGTACGGGTCCAAGCAGTGGAAGCGCCGGTTCGAGCAGCGCGCAAGGCGGCACTGGCGGCAGCTCCCCGGTTGGCAATGGCGGCAGCAGTGCGCAAGGCGGCGCGATGGGACACGCCGGCAGCGCGGCGACAGGCGGTGCGGCAGGCAGCGGTGGATCCGGGCCGATCAACACCGGCGACGCCGGCAAGGGCGCTCCCACGCTCAAGTGCACGGGCACCGTCAACGGCAATCGTCCCGCGACCGCGCCCGCGCTCGAGCCCGGCGTGTGGAAGAACATCACGCCTCCAGGTATCCCGTTGGGCGACGCCAACAACGTGATCGGGCAGGGCTTCGCGATCGATCCTTGCAACCTGTCCACCGTTTACTGGGGCACCACGCCCTTCGATAACACCAAGGGAGCGGCCTACAAGAGCACCGACGGCGGCGGAACGTGGAAGCGAGCCGGCCTGCTCGACGAGCCGCTCCACGTGCGCGTCGATCCCACCAACCCCAAGCACCTCTACTCGGGCGACGGTGTGCGCGGCGCCACGCTGGGATTCTGGGTTTCCAACGACGGCGGCGACACCTGGCAAAAGCCCGCTGGATGGACGGCCGCTGCAAAAACGGTTGGCTTCATCGACGATGTGTACGACGTGGCGGTCGATCCTTCGGACTTCAAGCACGTTCTGGTCAGCTCGCATTCGGCCTGGGGCTGGGACGACACCAAGTGGATGCGCAACGCAGGTGTCATGGAGACCAAGGATGGCGGCGACACGTGGATCGCGCACGATCCCCAGCCCACCTGGGGCGCCGGCCACGCCATCAATTTTCTCTACGATCCCGACAAGGGGATCGGCGATGCCAACACGTGGCTCATCGGAACCCAGGGCGACGGGCAGTGGCGCACGACCGACGCGGGCAAGACCTGGACCAAGGTCCTTACGAACAGCATCTTCCACGGCGGTGGCGAAACGTATTACGCGAAGGACGGCAAGCTGTACTCGACCGGCGTGAGCCCGTGCTTGCAGCGAAGCACGGACAACGGCGCGACGTGGACACCTCTCAAGGCCACAGGACAGTGCACTGGCGTGTGGGGCGATGGCAATTTTCTCTATACGGCGCCCGCCTACGCGCAAGGCATGCAACCCTTCTTTACGTCGCCCGAGACCGACGGTCTCACCTGGACGGCCTACAAGGGTGGCGCACAGAAGTTCGACGGCAGTGGCCCTTACGAGATGGCCTTCGATTCGGTGAACGGCATTCTCTACGCCTCGATGTGGTTTCAAGGCGTGTGGGCGCTCAAGGTGACGCCGCCCTAGGCGTTGTTTAGCTCGTCGCCGCCTCGAGAAGGTCGTCGATCCCGAGGTCCGCTTCACACAGGCCGAAAGAAGGCTGGTGGATGCATCCGAGAAAACCTGGGTGGGAAGTCCCTTGCCGCGGACAGGAGGCGCCCCAGAGCGCTCTACCGGGCAGACTAGCGCCGTCGCGCCAGGAGCGCCAGATGCTCACGAACGATCACGAGATCGGACGTCGTGGAGATGAAGCGCGGTTCGTTGGCATCGTCGGTCAAGGTCGGGCACTGGTCGAGAAAGCCGGACAGCGTCGCGATCTCGTCGGCCTCGAAGGTGCCGTGCAGCCTACCGAGCTCCGGGATCGCTTTCCAAGCCGCTCCCTCGGCGGCCATTGCTCGCACCCGCTCCGCCAACCGCGTGAGCATTTGCGCCTCGGCTCCTCGCTTGCGCACCGCCGCGGCGCGCAGCATGTGCTGCGTGGTGATGGCGGCCGGGTGAA
This sequence comes from Polyangiales bacterium, assembly GCA_038240245.1. Taxonomy (GTDB): domain Bacteria; phylum Myxococcota_A; class Polyangia; order Polyangiales; family Polyangiaceae; genus DASWDH01. Next base: position 5,846 of record JBBSDY010000111.1, on the reverse strand, counting down.
TCACACCGCTGTCCAGGCAGCTCCATGCTCGACGGAACAAGCCGTCGGCCGGATACGCGGCGAGTGTGGCCACCGCGGCGTCGACCGCATCGCCCTGGTGGCGTCCCTTCTCCACCAGCTCGAGCCCGAGGCCACACGTGGCAATCGCCGCGCGGACCGCTTCGACCGGACGCAGTCGTCGCTGTTGAGACGAGCATCCGGCTCCGAGCACGTTGGCGAGGAAGGCGAGCTCCTCGCTGCGTGCGAAAAACTCGCGGGGCGCCTCTTGGGAAAGGCGTTCCATTGCGCGCATCAAGAGCGACTCGCCGGCGCCCGCGTCGTCGGACGGGCCGGCCGGCAAACGCGGAGCGCCGGGTGCGTCGCTCATTTCCGTGCTCTCCAGAAGGCGAAGAAGATCGCGGCGCGGTGATGGGGCGCCCGCGTCGTGGCGTGCGCTTTGCGCACTCTCCTTGCGCTTGGCGAGCCCACGCAGGTAAGCGCGGGTGAGGGGATCGTGGTCCGTGGCCGGCGTTTCGCTGGCGGTTCGCGCGAGCTTCAGGAACGCGGCGGCGGCGGAGGGTGAGACGTGACCGTCCCCGGCGCGACGATCCTCGCGCTCGGCCGCCACGTCGGCCTCGAGCATCTCTTCGGTCGTGAGCACCTCGTACAGGCCGCCGTTGTCCTCGATGTAGTCCGCGCTCATCTTGCAACAGCGCTCGAGGATGCCGACCAGATGGTCGTGGTGATCCCTGTCGAGCGCCAAAATGGCGGCGAGAACGCTGTCCCAGCCGTCGTGGTGACGCGAGACGATCTGGTACTCATCGAGCTCTTCGTAGAGACAATCGGACAGGGCCTTCTCCGTTTGGTCAGCATCCTGGTCGGCGTCGCGCATCTCGTTCATGAGCTGCTCGAGATTCAAGACGAGCACCTGACGGTGGAGCGCGAGCGTGACCAGATCTTCGGGCAGCTCGACCAGCTTTTGGGCGACGAACGAATCGCCCGCTTCGAGCATGACCTCCAGCCACACCACGAATCGATTCGCGTCGAAGTGCTCGTCCTCGCCGGGACGGTCGCTGCGCCATAGCTCGTCGTCGAACACCTGCGCGAGCTGCTCGGTGGTCGCGAGGGCCACCAGCTCACCCGCGTCCTCGACGCCGACGTGGGAAATGAGCCGCCCCAAAATGGCTGGCGGCAGGGCCTGAACCTGCTCGGCCAGATCGGGCGTATCGAGAATGCGCGCAAGGAGCCGACTGGCGGACGGTCGACGGTAGGATGCGAGTTGGGTCATTTTCGCTCTTTCGCTCCGGGGTGCTGGCTTTTTGTGCCGCCTTGCGAGGCGGCAGACTCGAACAGGTGTTTCAAGCCGCCCTGATGGTGGTCCGTCAAGTGCGCGACAGCCTCGCGAATCGCGTTCGGCCCTTCGAAGGTCGCGAACGCCGCCGCCAGCGATCGCAGATAGTTGTCGTAGATCTGCCGGAGCGCAAAGCGCACGCTGGCCGATGGCCTCAAGGTGGGCCAGGCGCGGTGCGCATACTCGAGGGCCCACTGGACGAGCTTGCTCGCGAAGTCATCGGCGAATGACGCGAAGGGCGTACCTTGCGCCCGCCCAAGCAGAATGACCACCCGCTCGCGGTGGGCCAGACAGTAATCGAGCAGCTCACCTGCAAGAGCATGGTAGCGCGCATCGGGCGCCAGCAACCTCACATCGCGGACGGTTCCCAACGCCTTGACGCGCGCCTCGGTCATGCGCTTCACGTCGCGGGCAAACGCCGGGGGCAGCACCGCCTGAAAGAGCTCGTCCTTGCCCGCGAAATATTTGTAGACGTTGCCCACCGACGATCCGGCCCGCTCGGCCACCGCCGCCATGGTGGTCGCTTCGTACCCAACCTCCGCGAAGAGCGCAGCCGCCCCCGCGACGATCCCCGCCCGAACGTGCTCCTTGGGACGCTGCGCCATCTAAAAGAGAATATGACATTCTCTTTTAACCTTGGCAACCCCACGAGACTCCGCCCCTTCTCACCGCGCTCGAAGAGCGTTCCGGATCAAGATCCCTGGCGCTCTTGGCGCCTTGGCGGTTCGCCCGGGGCTCGCTACGGAGTAGTGCTAGGGTGTAACGGACTCTTGCAGCATCATCCTGTGGTCTTCGTGCTCGAGGATGTGGCAGTGAAAGACGAACGTCTGCGGCTTGGCCACCGGATCGCCGGTTTCGGCGACCGTTTGGTTGCGAAAAATGATTCTGACGGTGCTGCCGTCGGGCACCTGCACGGTGTCCTTCCAGCCGGTTTGCTCGGGCGGGGGTGCAATGCCGTCGATGTCGAGGATGTTGAATTGCACGAGGTGCTTGTGAAACGGGTGCACGACCCCCGACTGGTTGGCGAGTCGCCAGATGCGGACATCGCCGTTTTTCGAAGTCACGTCGAGCCGCGCGGGGTCGTAAGTTAGACCGTTGATCATCCACTCCAGGTTTTGCTGGGCGAGCTGGAGCGTGATCGATCCCGTGGAGTCGGCTTCGGCCAGACGGGTGATGGTGGAGAGCGTCGCAGGAACGACGGCATCGTCGCACGCCGGCGTGTTGACGCGAAACTGGAGTAGGTTTTCGAGCGGAGGAGCAAACGTGGTGTTGCTGTTGGTAAGGACGTCGGTCGATCCGAGTGCATCGTCCGAAAAGTCGACGACGATGTCATAGCGCTCCGCGGGCGCGACGCTCAGCGTCTTCAACGTCACCGGCGCGGCAAGGAGACCGCCGTCCGACGCGATGACCTGAAACGACTTGCCAGATCGAAGCCCGATCTGGAAGATGCGGGCGTTCGAACCGTTGAGCACCCGAAAGCGGTACCGGCGCGTCGCCACGTCGAAGTGCGGCGTCTCCACGCCATTCACGATCGCCCGATCGCCGATGAGCCCCTGCAGTCCAACCGTGGGGGGGTAGTCGAGCGCGTTGTCGGCCTTCAGCAGCTTGTCCTGCAAAAGGATCGGGACATCGTAGTTGCCGGACGGCAGCTTCAGCGCATCTTCGGCGGGATCGTGGATGATGTAAAACCCGACGAGCCCCTTGTAAACGTGAGGCCCCGTCAGATCCATCGCGTGATCGTGGTACCAGTAGGTGCCCGCGCGCTGATCGTTGGGGTAAAAATAGGTCTTCGACTTGCCGGGGTCGACATAGTCGACAGGGTGTCCATCGCTCGAGGCTGCGACCTTGTGCCCGTGGTTGTGAATCGTGATTTTCTCGGTCCAGGCGTTGGTCTGGGTGACCTCGACCGCTTTGCCCTTGGTGGCGATGATCGTCGGTCCCGGAAAAGACCCGTTGAACCCGACGATGGGCGTGGGGTTGCCGGGGCGCATGGTGACGGTCCCGGTGCGAATCGTCAGCTGGTAGCGGTCGGTGGTGGTGTTCGAGCTCGAGGGTGCAATCACCGCGGGCAGCGGCATGGCCATGGCAAACGTCGCGTTGGCGTCGGCGCCGGTGTTGCCGTCGTTGGCGGCACCCGCCTCGGGCATCGGTCGGCACCCACCCGATCCGCCCTCCGTGCGCGCGTCGCCGGCGTCGCTCGGGCCGTCCGCGCCGACGTTGCTTCCGACCTCGGCGAGGGCGCCATCTGGGCTGGGGCCGCTGCCCGCCAGGCTGCTCGCGTCGGCATTCGTTCCCGCGGTGCCACCCTGGCCCCCACCGGCGGCAGGTTGGCTGTCATCGCCGCAGCTCGCGCAGGCGAGCGCGACGAAACAGCAAAGCAATGCGCGCTCGAGCCGGATCAAGGTGTAACCGACCGCTCGGGAATCATTCGATGATCTTCGTGCTCGAGCAAGGATGCATGCGAGCGCAAGGTACTCATGGCAATCCTCTTTCTTAGTGCGAAGTCGCGAGCGGCGTCAATTCGAGGGACGGTCAATTCTCTTGGTGCCCCCGCCGGCAAACGGCGCAGCCCGCCCGCCGGGCTACCGCAGGCGGTACGCAGCCTGCAGAACCACGGAGGGGGGCAGATTGAGGCGCCAGTTGTCCGTCAACGATCCCCAGCGAATCGTTCCTGTGCTGTCGACGACGAGCTGACAGTGTGCGCTACCACCGCAGAGATCCGGCGCCAGACGCTGGCTCTCGTCGGAGAGCAGCGGGAAGGGCAACGCGAGCTCGTGACTCCACCGGGCGGAGATCTCGGGGGGATCGGGACTGATTCCGACGACTGCGACGCCCGCGTTCAGAAATCGCTGCACCTCGGGCAAGAGCGCGGTGAGCTGGGCGCGACAAGAAGGGCACCAGCCGCCCCGATAGAAGACGAGCAGCATCGGCCGCCCGGTGAGCGACGCCAGATCGACGGGGTGGCCCTGCTCGTCCTCGAGAGTTGCCCGTGGCAGCGCGCGTCCGCGGGCGATCTCGTGCGGCGTTTCTCCCAGGGCGAAGCGAGCGACATGGGTGAAGACGACCAGCGAGAAGAGCGCCAGCGCTCCCACCAGCGTGCAGGCAATCATGAAACGACGCGCACCTTGGTCCGGCGCACGACCATCCGTCCCTATCGCGGCCGTCGCCAACAATACGATCGCTTCGAGAGGCCAGGGGCGATCGCGCAGTGCCACTGGAAGCAACCGTAACGAGTCGAGGATCCAATATCCGGGCAGACTGCAGACGACAGCGACGGCGGTGAGCACCAGCGGCCGCACGATGGTTCGTCTCACGCCTGACCAGGGTATCATGGCGCCGCACGATGCCCGTTCGTACGACGTTCCGACGATGGAGTGTGGGCGTCTTCGCGGGCTTCGCGCTGGCCAGAGCGCCGGGCTGCCGCCGTCAGCCGACGTACCACCAGGACGTCGCTCCCATCCTCGCGGCGAGCTGTGTGGGCTGTCACCGCGACAATGGTGTTGCCGCCACGCCGCGGCTCGAAACTTACGCCGAAGCAGCGGCGGTGGCGGCGAAGATCGCGCTCGCCGTCCGGACGCGCGACATGCCTCCCTGGGGAGCCGACAATAGCGGGCAATGCCGGACGTGGCATGGCGCGTCGTGGTTGCCCGACGCCGACGTCCGCACGCTCGTTGGGTGGGCGGAAGGCTCGAGGACCGAGGGCGACGCGGCGCAAGCGCGGACGACGCCTCCACCGCCACCCTCGTTCGGACCCGTGGGCGCGGTCGCCGGCATGAAGTGCGACTACACGCCCGGTCTCGGCCCCATGGCCTATCGCTGCTTCATCGTCGATCCCGATCTCGACGCCGATCGAATGATCGCGGCCTTTCGCGTCGTCTCGAGCGAGCCGCGATCCGTCGAGCAGATCACCTTGTACGCTCTCGATTCGCTGGAGTCGGAGCTCGCCGCCGAGAAGCTCGACGACGCAGATCTCGGCCTCGGCTATGCATGCTACGGCTCGGCCCGGGTTGCCGAGCCGAGGCTTGTCATGAGCTGGACGTGGGATTCGCCGGTCCTGCGGATGCCGACGGGGCTCGCGGTGCGCATGCAAAAGCGACGCAAGGCCATCCTGCAGATCCACTACAACGTCATCGCCACGGGCCTCGGCGTACCGACACGGACACGCGTCGAGCTCGAGTTTGCCGGCAGCGCCAAAGAAGCTCACTATTTGCTCCTATCGCCTGAGCATTTGAGTCTTGCTGCCGGTCAGGCTCGTGTCGAGGCCCGCAGCGACGTCGCGATTTCTCAATCCATGGACGTGCTCGGTGTGGCTCCGCGGATGCACACCCTGGGCAAGACCATGCAGCTCGATCTCGTGCGTGGCGCCCGTCGCGAGTGCGTGGCGAGCTTCGACCACTGGAGCTTCTATCGACAGCGGCTCTTCGAGTACGCGTCCCCGCTGCACATCGATGCGGGCGACACGCTGCAAATCGCCTGCATCTACAACACCCAGAGCCGGACGGGGGCGACTGCGATG
>JBBSDY010000110.1:0-8801 GCA_038240245.1 Polyangiales bacterium | reverse complement strand
GATGATGCACAATAGGGCGATGTCGCACGGGTGGCTGCTGGGGCTGCTTGCATCCCTCGCCGTGGTCGCCTGGGGTTGCCAGCCCGAAAAGTCCGCAGAAAGTCCCTCTTCTGGGTCGTCCCGGGTGCGGCAGAAGCCCGATCGCGTGGTGCTCGGATATTCCGCATCGTGGTTCGACAACGTGTACCCGCCCGAAGTTTACGATTACGGCGCGCTGACCCACATTGCGCGCTCGTTTCTCACCCCGAACGCCGACGGGACGATCACCGACAGCGCGACGTTTTGGGATCCCAAGCTCGCGGAGCTCGCCAAGAAAAATGGGGTCAAGCTTCTCGCCGCGATCGGCGGTGGAGGCACCTCGACGGCCGAGCCGTGGCTCGCCATGGCGCGCGACCCCGCCGCGAGAAAACGGTTCTTCGACAACATCGAGAAGCTCATCACCGACCACCGCTACGACGGCATCGACATCGACTGGGAGCCATCGGCGCAGACCGACGCCGATCAGAAGACGTTCACCGAGTTCATGCAGGCGTTGAGGCCGCGATTCCCCAATTGGATCATCACCACCGCGCTCAGCCCGAGCGAGTGGTCGGCCAAGCACATCTCGTGGAAAGAGATCGCCGCCAGCGTCGACTACATCAACGTCATGGACTACGACTACGCTGGCGCGTGGACCGGGCACTCGGCGCACAACACCAACCTTTATCCGCCCTCTGACTTCGCCGACAAGGACGGTATCGACATCGACATGCACGTCAAGAACGTGCTCGGCAAGTACGGCGTCGCACCGAACAAGCTGCTCCTCGGCCTCGCGTTCTACGGTCTCGAGTTCAGCACCGACAAGTTGGGGCAAGATTACCGCCCCGAAGAGCGGTCGAAGGGCAGCGGCATCCAGTACAGCGCCATCGCGCCCATCCTCGCGTCCAAGGACTACAAGGCTTCGTGGGACAAGGGCGCGCACGTGCCGTACCTCGAGCGAATCTCGGGCGGGAGCACCATCAGCTACGATGATCCCAAATCCATCACCGAGAAGATCGCCTATGCCAAGGCGAAAGGCATGTCGGGGGTCATGATCTGGAACCTGGGCGGCGACATGGCGGGCGGCAAGCCGGTTCTCCTGAACACCGTCGCCCAAAACGTGGGCGTCGTTTCCGAAGATCCGCCCGTCGCTTACCTGCAGAAATATTACGAGACCAAGATCTCCCAGGCCAAGGGCCTGAGCCAGAAGGTCGTGCAGGCGCAGGCCGAGTACGTGCGGCTCGACAAGAGCGGCGAGAAAAAATTCGCCGATCCGCTGCGTGATTTCATCGGGCTCGGCTCGGCGCGCTCCGAGCGCAAGGCCCTCGAGATCCAGGTGGGCAAGGCCGAGCAGCTCGTTTACACGCTCGGCAACCGGCTCGATCAGGTCGACAAGGCGCTCGATGGTTTGCCGGCCTCGCTCCGAGCCGGCAAAAAGGTCGCTGGCGATGGTCCGATGCTTCTGATCAGCGATTTCGAGGGCGGCGGTCTGGCGCACAAGCTGGGCGGATCGTGGGAGTCGAGCTTCGACGCCAACAAGCTCGGCACGGTCTTCAAGCCGACCCCATTGAGCCCGGCCTCTCAGGGCAAGGGAGGCTCCAAGTATTGTCTGCGCATGTTCGGTCACTACGGCAAAAACCAGGCACCATGGCCCTACGCCGAGATGCTCGCCTCCCTTGGCAGCGCCGACATCAGCGATTACAAAGGCCTGCGGTTCGCCGCCAAGGGAAACGGCAAGACCTATGACGTCAAGCTGATGCGCTCGGCCGTGCGCGACTACGCCCAGTTCCGCGTGTCGTTCACGGCACCCAAAGAATGGACGACCGTCGAGATCAAGTTCGATGACATGAAGCAGCCCGACTGGGGTCACAAGCTCGTCAGGGCGTGGGTCGACGTCAGTGGAATCTCGTTTGCGCCCACCGCCACGTTCAACGACGAAGATTTCGATCTCAGCATCGACGACGTCGAGCTCGTCAAGTGAGCTCGCCCACCGACAGCCTGTCGCGCCTGTGGCCAAGGCCCCGGCGCGTGACGGTCGCCTCGGGGACGCTCGAGCTGCCAGCCGATGTCGATCTGCGGCACGGATCGGAGATTGCGAGACAGGTGAACCCGGCGCTCCTCGCCAAACCGGAGAGCTATCGCTTGCTGATCGAGAAGCAAGGGATCACATTGATCGGTGCCGACGAGGCCGGTCTTTTCTACGGCGGTTGCACCCTCGCGCAGATCGCCCTCACGGCCGGTCAGGTCCAGGGTGGCAAGCTCGCACTGCCGGCGTGCCGCATCGAGGACTGGCCGGACTTCGCATACCGCGGCGTCATGCTCGATGTCAGCCGCGACAAGGTCCCCACCATGGCGACGCTCTTCGAGCTCGTCGACATGCTCGCGACGTGGAAGGTCAACCAGCTCCAGCTCTACATGGAGCATACCTTCGCCTACGAAGGACACGAGACGGTGTGGGCCAAGGCGAGCCCCTTCACCAGGACCGAGATCCTTTCGCTCGATGCCTTCTGTCGCGAGCGATTCGTCGAGCTCGTGCCCAACCAGAACAGCTTTGGCCACATGCAACGCTGGGTCACCCACGACCGGTATCGCCACCTCGCCGAGTGCCCTTCGGGCTTCGAGCATCCGTGGAATCCGAAGAAGGAGCCGTATGGTCTGTGTCCCACGGATCCCGCGAGCCTCGAGCTGCTCTCCGATCTCTACGACCAGCTCTTGCCCAACTTCACCAGTCGCCAGCTCAACGTGGGAATGGACGAGACGATCGATCTTGGTCTCGGGCGATCGAAAGAGGCATGCGAGAAGAAGGGAACCGAGCGCGTCTACGTCGACTTCTTGAAGGACGTACACCAGCTCGTTCGGGCACATGGCCGCACGATGCAGTTCTGGGGCGACATCATCATGCATCGTCCCGAGCTCATCGAAGAGCTTCCGCGCGACGTCGTGGCCATGGAGTGGGGCTACGAGGCCGACCATCCTTTCGCCGATCACGGACGCAAGTTTGCCGATTCAGGACTCAGCTTCTACGTGGTTCCGGGTACGAGCTCGTGGAACACCGTTGCCGGGCGCACCGAGAATGCCATCGGTAACCTCTGTGGCGCGGCCGAGAGCGGCATCGCGTCGGGCGCCGTCGGCTACCTGAACACCGACTGGGGTGACAACGGTCATCTTCAGCCATTGCCGGTGAGCTACCTGGGTTTTCTCCTGGGCGCGGGGGTGTCGTGGAACACGTCGGTCGCCGCGGATCCGGCTGCGATCGATCTCGCGACGCTCCTCGATCTGTACGCGTTTCGCGACAAGGCAGGGGTGATGGGCCGCCTCGCGTGCGATCTGGGCAATGCCTACCTGCACACCGGCTCGAAGGTCGCCAATGTCTCGGCGCTCTTCGCCCTGGTCGTCTTCGCCGATCAGACGTTGCCCAGCGGCCAGACGGCAGGGATCACCAGGGCGCACCTCGACAAGACGCTCGGCTACATCGCCGAGGTCACCCGGCGACTCGACGGGGCGCGGATGGAGCGCGCCGACGCGAGCCTCCTCGCCGACGAGCTGGGATGGGCCAGTGACATGCTCACCTTCGCTTGCCACTTTGGGATCGCGCGGCTCGAGGCGGGCGAGGGGACGAAGGTCTCCGCGATACCCCAGCCCAGAAGAGCCGAGCTCGCCGGCCACCTGGCTCCGCTCATTGCCCGGCACCGCGCGATCTGGCTTCGCCGCAACCGGCCCGGAGGCCTCGACGACTCGGCGGCCCGCCTCGAGCATACATTGATCCTCTTGCGCGGCGACCCATCGAGTCAACTGTAGTAGGGAGAGATCATGATGATTGGCACGACGGTGGAGCAGACGACGGACGATCCGTCCATCTTGCGCCGAGAAATCGCCGAGCAGCCCGAGGTACTTGCGCGCATCCTCGACCGCGAGCGAGCGAACGTGGCGCGGCTGTCGACCAGGTGGCGCCGGCAAGACATTCAATATCTCACCATCGCTGCGCGAGGATCATCGGACAACGCGGCGACTTATGCGAAGTACGTCTTCGGGGCGCTCGCCGATCTGCCCGTGGTCCTCGCGGCGCCGTCGCTCTACACGCTCTACGAATCGCCCCCCAAGCTGAGTCACACGCTCGTCCTGGCCATTTCGCAGTCGGGCGAGTCGCCCGACATTCTCGCCGTCGTCACCGACGCCAAGAAGCAAGGCTCGCCGACGCTTGCCATCACCAACTCGCCCCATTCGACGCTCGCCAAGACCGCCGACGACGTGATCCTGTTGCACGCCGGCGAAGAGCGAAGCGTCGCCGCCACCAAGACGTTTACCGCATCGATCGGAGGGATTGCTCTCTTTGCCGCGGCGTGGATCGGCGGTGACGATAAGCACCTGAGCGAGCTCTTGAAGATGCCCGAGCGCATGGCCGAGGCCATCGACGTCGAGCCAGCCGTTCGTGCCCTCAGCGGCTCGCTTCTCGGCATCGGCCACTGCGCGGTCATCGGCCGCGGCTACAACTATGCTACCGCCTTCGAGATCGCCCTCAAGCTGAAGGAGCTCACCTATGTGGGCGCCGAGCCCTATTCGTCCGCCGACTTTTTGCATGGGCCCATCGCCATGGTCGACGACAACCTGCACGCCATTCTCATTGCGCCGAGTGGCCGCGCCCACGACAGCTCGGTCGAGTTCGCCGCGCGCATCCGCAGCGAGGGTGGTCGCACCATCGCCATTTCGGATCGATCCGAATTCATCGAGCTCGCCGACGCCGGCATTCGCATCCCCACCGTGCCCGAATGGCTGTCGCCGCTGGTAGCGGTGGTCCCCGGTCAGCTGCTCGCGCTTCACCTGGCCCGCGCCAAGGGCTACGATGTCGATCGCCCGCGACGGCTGACCAAGGTGACGCGCACCGTATGAAGTCGAAGACGAAGCCGCCCAGGGCCAAACGTCCGCACATGCCGGGCTATGGCGTTCCGAAGAGCACCCGCGGCCTCTTGTCGTGGAAATGGGCCGAGCAGCGGCTCAAGAAGTCGCACAATTACTGGATGGTCACCTCGCGTCCGGGGGGCGCGCCGCACGCCATGCCGGTGTGGGGAATCTGGGTCGACTCCGTTTTTTATTTCAGCACCGGTCGCACGTCACGCAAGGCCAAGAATCTGACGCGCAACGGCCACTGCGTCGTTTGCAATGAGCTCGCCGAAGAGGCCGTCATCGTCGAAGGCGTCGCCAAAGAAGTGAAAGATGCCAAGCTCATCGAGCAACTCGGCGCCCCCTACCACGCCAAATACAAACCCTGGAAGCTCGATCCCGAGATGGGTCCTGTCTACGCCGTCACCCCTCGCATTGTCTTTGGCATGTATGAAAAGAAATTCTCGATGTCGGCAACACGGTGGGACTTCGGCAGGCGCTAGCACCACGATGGGCAGAAGATTCTGCCGAGACTGCAGCGAGGTCGTTCACGGTACGGGCACGTCGCGGTTGCATCGATGCATGAATCGATTTAGTACGAGCCCATGACGATGCGGGATCCGGAGCGACCCTTACCACCAGTGACCACGCCCGTTCCGACGTCGGGGGTGAAGGCAAGCTCGACCACGGCCGCGCCGCCGCCCGTGCGGCCGCGACAGTTGACGATTCCGCCGCCGGGCGTCGAAGAGCTCGAAGAGGCCTACGCGCAGCGTCCCGATGGTGCGTTCGCACCCGAGCAGGCCATCGACGATCAGATCGCGGACCTCGAGGCCTGGGCGGTGGCCAACCTGCGCAGCGAGCGCCGCGAAACCGCGCGGTTCTGGCTCCTGCGTGGTCTTGCGTTCACTGGTTCGGTCGCCGCCGCCGCGGGGGCCGCGACCCAGCTCTCTCAGGTTGCCATCGCCTGCGGAGCGGTCGCCGCGCTGGCCGTCGCCATCGACGCCGCTTGGCCGGCCACCGCCGATCGCAGCGCGAGGCGCCGGGCCATCCACGATCTGCGCGAGCTGCAGCACACGCTCAAGCTCAAGTGGGACAAAGTCCGGCTGGCCTACCCCAATCCGCAGACTCCCAAGCGCATCGGCCACGCGCTCGCTCTTCTCGATGCAACACAGGCCAAGCGCGACGAGATCAGCAAGTACCTGGGCGACGCCACCCCCGGCGTCACGCGCACGCTCACCAAGTAGAGCGCAGTTTGCGGCTGGTTTCGCGGACGTGAAGAACGCTCAAGGGACTCTTGGAAACGGTCCACAACGAAACGGATATTTCTGCGGTCTCATCGCCCAGACCTATGGGTCGCCAGGTATTTTTCAAGATCGCTCTCCTGGGAGCGAGCGGGGCAGGAAAGACGACGCTCGGGCGCGAGCTGGCGCGGCGTCTTGGCGTGACGTTCGTCGAGGGCGACGCCTTGGCGCACCGCGCCAACTGGGTGAAGGCAAGCGACGACGAGCTGTGCGCTGGAATCAAGGCGGCGATAGCAGCGAGCGATCGCTGGGTCACTGACGCGACGTTTGAGCGCAGGCTCGGCGATTTCGTCACCGCGCGGGCCGATCTGGTGGTGTGGCTCGATCTGCCTCTTTCGACCAAGCTCGTGCGGTTGTGGCGTCGCTCGTGGCGACGGGTTCGTCGGCGTGAGGTGCTGTGGAACGGCAACGTCGAAACCTGGCGCGACGTGTTCGTCGGCGGCGATTCGGTGATGATCGGCGCGATTCGTCGGCATGTTCGCGATCGCCTTGCGTGGTCCAAGAGATTGGACCGCCAAACGGTGCTCCGTCTCCGAACGCCTGCCGAAGTCGAGCGCTGGCTTTCGGCTTTCTGACACTTCAGGTACGCATCGGATTCCCGAGGCGAAAGATCCCGCACCAAGTGCGTTCCCCACTCAATGTTGGCGGTCTGGATGGCTGGGCGGCTCGAAGAAACGATTGCAGCTCTATCGCGCGCCTTGCAGCGCGGCTTCGCGGCGTGTGGTGAGGCGCTGACGCACGAGACAAGCGTAGTAGTACGTGACCGGCAAGACGATCAGCGTCAGAAGGGCGGCCGAGATCGTGCCGCCCACCACCACCACGGCGATGGGGCGCTGGGTCTCGCTTCCGATGGCGTGCGACATGGCGGCCGGCAAGAGGCCGAGCGACGCGAGCAAGGCCGTCATGAGCACGGCGCGAAGTCGATCGCGCGTTCCACCGACGACGGCTTCCATGAGATCTTCACCCTTGTCGATGCGCGCGCGAATGGCGGCCACGACGAGCACACCGTTCAAGACCGCCTGACCCAGCAGCGCGATGAACCCCACCGCCGCTGACACCGACAGCGGCATGTGCGCGACGGCGAGACCCACCACGCCGCCCATCAGAGCAAAGGGGACGTTGAGCAAGATGAGCAGGGCGTCGAAGATCGACGAAAACGCAGAAAATAGCAGAAGAAACGTGATGAGAAAGGCGAGGGGGACCACCAGGTTGAGCCGGGCCATGGCGCGCTCCTGGTTTTCGAACTCGCCGCCCCACGTCATCTCGTAGCCGGGCGGCATCGGGAGGGCGGTGCGGACCTTGGCGCGGGCCTCGGCCACGAACGATCCGAGATCGCGGTTGCGCACGTTCATCCGAACGCCGACGTAGCGGCGCCCGTTCTCGCGGGTGATCGCCGCCCTGCCCACGCCCATGCTGACGTCGGCCACGGCCGAGAGGGGAATGAGCGAGCCGTCCTTCAACGGGATGACGATCTTGCGGATGGCACCGACATCTTCGCGCGTCGATACCGGAAGGCGAACCGTCACGTCGAAACGCTTCTCGCCCTCCCAGAGCTCACTCGCGATGTGACCTCCCATCGCCGTCTCGATGTAGTCCTGCACCTCGCCGAGATCGAGATCGTAGCGGGCGAGGGCAAGGCGATCGATCTTCACCGCCACCTGCGGGGTCTCTCCGCTCTTGACGATGCCGACGTCCACGGCGCCGGGCACCTCGGAGATGCTGTCCTTGGTCCTGTCGGCGAAGTCTTGCAGCTTCTCCAGATCCTCGCCGTAGATTTTGACGGCAATCTGGCCGAACTGTCCAGAGATGTTCTCGGCGACGTTGTCGCGGATGGGCTGCGAGAAGTTGTACTCGAGGCCGGGCACCTCTTGCAGGTTCTTGGTCATCTCGGCGGAGAGGTCGTCGAGCGAATGCAACTCGGGTCGCCACTCGTTGAGCGGCTTCAACTTGACGAAGACTTCGAGGTTCGAGGGCAGGGTGGGATCGGTTCCATCCTCGGGACGGCCGAGCTGGGTGAGCAGGCTCGTGGCCTCGGGCGATCGCTTGAGCAACGCCTTGATTCGAGGCGTCAGCGCTCGTCCCTGGGACAGCGAGATGTTGCCGGGCAACGTGAACGTCACGTAGAGGGCGCCCTCGTTGAGCTCGGGAAGGAACTCCGATCCGATGCGCGGCACGAGCGTGGCCGTCGACACCAGCGCTCCCAGCGCCAGGATCATCATGATCACGGGGTTCTTGAGCGAGAAGGCGATGGTGGGCTCGAAGGCGCGCCCGGCCCAGACGAGCAGCGGCGATTCTCGCTGCGGTTTGGGATTACGAAGCGCATAGAGACAAAGCACGGGAACGAGGGTGAAGCTCACCAGGAGCGCACCGACGAGGGCGCTCACCACCGTGTTGGCGAGGGGCGAGAAGATCCGTCCCTCGACCCGCTCGAGCGAGAAGATGGGCAGGTAGGCGGCGATGATGATGAGCAGCGAGAAGAGCGTCGGGCGCGCGACCTCCTGCGCTGCATCGAAAATCCGCCCCGCCAGGGGTTTGCGTTGGCGGGGCGCCACGCTCTCGCGGCCGGGATGCGGCGACATCTTGTGAAACAGGTGCTCCACCAGG
>JBBSDY010000109.1:0-8836 GCA_038240245.1 Polyangiales bacterium | reverse complement strand
GGAGCAGACGCTCATGTACCAAGGCTTCAAGTTTCGCAATCCGCAAGAAAAGCAAAGCTGCGGGTGCGGGCACTCGTTCGCGGTCTAGGGGCGGCGCCCCATGCTCGATCCGTTCGACACCCTGGGAATCGTTCCGGCCTTCGAGCTCGACATCGAGGCGGTCGAGAGGCGCTACCGCGATCTTTCCCGGGTGCTTCATCCTGACCGCCACGTTGCTTCGTCGCCCGCCGAAAGGCGCCTGTCGCTCAGCAAAGCCGTCGAGGTCAACGAGGCTTGGCGCCTCGTTCGCGACCCCATTCGTCGCGCCGAAGCACTTTTGCGCCGCCACGGCATCGACGTCAAAGAGGGTACGGAGCCCAAGGCCGATCCCGCGTTCCTGATGCAGATGATGGAGCAACGCGAGGCCCTCTCCGAAGCGAAGGTTCAAGGCGACCCGGCAAGGGTCCAAACGCTCGCCGAGCAGATTCGGGCCAAAGAAGGCGACGTGCTGGGCCGTCTGGCGCGCGGCTTCGCGAGAACCCGCAGCGAAGGCGAAGACCTCGACTGGCTCGTCCCGCTCATCGGTGAGCTTCGCTACTACCGGCGCTTTCTCGACGAGGTGAGTGCCATCGAGGACGCATCGTGATGCTGTTCGAGATCTACGATCCGAAGGCGGCGCCGCGCCCGATTGGGATCGATCTCGGGACCACCAACTCGCTGGTCGCCTTCGTACAAGACGGCAAACCTCACGCGGTGCTCGATTGCGATCTCGAAGTGCTCTTGCCCTCGGTCGTCAGCTACGACGAAAAGGGCAATGTCGTGGTGGGCCGTCAGGCCCAGCTGCGTGCACTCTCGCGTCCCAAAGAGACCATCGTCAGCGTGAAGCGCTTCATGGGGCGCGGCGCGAACGATCCCGAGACTCGCCGTCTCGGCCCTTACGAGTTCGTCCCGCCTCAAAACGAGGGTGACGCCAACGTCGTTCGTTTCAAGGTCGGCGACAGGTCGGTCACCCCCATGGAGGTGTCGGCCGAGATATTGAAGGTCCTCAAGAAAAATGCCGAGGACAAGCTGCAGAAGGTCGGCGGCGCCGTTATCACGGTGCCCGCGTACTTCGACGATGCGCAAAGACAGGCCACCAAAGATGCCGGGCGGCTTGCCGGTCTCGAAGTCCTTCGCTTGCTCAACGAGCCGACGGCGGCGGCGCTCGCCTACGGTCTCGAAAAGAAGCAGGATGGTCTGTTCGCCGTCTATGACCTCGGGGGCGGTACCTTCGATATCACGATTCTCGTGCTGGACAACGGGATCTTCCAGGTGCGTTCGACCGGCGGTGATAGCGCGCTCGGTGGCGACGACATGGATCGTGTTCTTGCCGAGGTGCTGCTCGCGCGAATGGGTGCCGGTGAGGTGCGTGCGCCCGAGCTCGTCCGCCTCGCTCTCGACGCGGCGCGCGCGACCAAGCACGCGCTCACCGATCGCGACGCGGCCGTCCTCGAGCTACCTGCGGCAGGGGGCAGCACGATCTCCATCGAGATCACGCGCGCCCTCCTCGAAGAGCTTATCCGACCGGTGGTTGAGCGAACGGGCGTTGCCTGTCGCCGCGCGCTCAAGGACGCTGGCGTTCGCGCCGAAGAGCTCGACGGTGTCATTCTGGTCGGTGGTGCGACACGCGTCCCACTGGTTCGGACCTACGTGCGCGATCTGTTCAAGCGAGAGCCGCTCGCCGACATCGACCCCGATCAGGTCGTGGCGCTCGGCGCGGCAGTGCAGGCCGACCTATTGGCGGGAAGTGGTCCGCGCGACGAGGTGCTCTTGCTCGACGTGCTTCCACTTTCGCTTGGGCTCGAAACGATGGGCGGGATAGCCGAGAAAATCCTCCCCCGCAATACGACCATTCCAGCTGGCGCGACGCAGACGTTTACCACCTACGCCGACAATCAAACGGGCTTCGAGCTGCATGTCGTTCAAGGCGAACGTGAGCTCGCGGCCGACTGCCGTTCGCTTGCCAGGTTCACCCTGAAGGGCATTCCGCCCATGCCGGCGGGGCTCGCGCGCCTCGAAGTGGGCTTCCATGTCGATGCCGACGGGCTTTTGCACGTGACGGCCCGCGAGATCACGACGGGCATCGAGCAGAAGGTCGAGGTCAAGCCGACCTATGGTCTCGATGACGAGCAGGTCGAACAGATGCTCCTTGCCGCGCTCGACCACGGCGAAGAGGATCTCGTTGCGCGTCGCCTGGCCGAGGCCAAGGTCGACGGCGAGCGCATTCGTCGAGCCACCGAGCAGGCGATCACCGCCGACGCCGATCTGCTCGAACCTGGCGAATTGGACCGCATTCACCGCGCGATGAGCGAGCTTGCTAGCGCGCTGACCGGATCGAACCCTTCGGTCATCCAAAATCGAATCGATGGTCTCGACGATGCGACACACGCCTGGGCCGGGCGACGAATGGACCGCGCCATTGCCCGCGCCATCGAGGGCAAGCGGGTAGGCGACGTCGAGGCCAGCGTCGCCAGCGCCAAGGGAGTCGAGGCCCACCTTGCCGCCGAGCGAAGCTCGGGCCAAACGCCGGGATAGATCATGCCGATCGTCAAGTACATCATGGAAGGCAAAGAGATCGAGGTTGCCCTCGGGGCCAGCATTCTTCAAGCATCCCAAGAGGGTGGCCTTCCCGAGGGCTACGCCTGCGGAGGCGTTTGCGGCTGCTCCACCTGCCACGTCTACGTGAGAAAGGGCGCCGAGCTTCTGTCGGAGATTCAGGACGACGAGAACGACATCCTCGACAAGGCCTTCGACGTCCGCAGCACGTCGCGCCTGGGTTGCCAGGCCCGCATCGAAAAGGAAGGCGTGGTCGAAGTCGAGATCACCCGCGAAAGTTACGACGCCTACTACAACGAGCATCCCGACGAGCGCCCCCCATCCCCCCCCACCACACCCCAGCCCAACCCCCGTTAGGCTTTCCACGATATCGGCTGCAGTTCCGTCGCCGGTGGAAAGGGGGGCTTGGTTAAAGTTGGGGGGCGAAACGGACGTTGGTACGCCAGTCCGCCATGATCTTTCAGCGCCCCTGGGGCTGTGGGCTTTGCCTGTGGGCGGCGGTCGGTTGCGTTGCCTCTTCCGCTGCTGCTGAGCCGCTTCGATTCCATCTGCAGGGTGGAGCGGCTCGGGCTGTATCCGGAGCGCAGGACAGCGAGACGAGCCTGGGATGGACGGCGGCCGGCGCGGTCGAGCTTGGTTTGAGCAAGGAGCTCGGCGTGCAGCTCGAGCTGTCCACTGTCACGCTCGGGGCGGGAGACCCTCCAGCCGATCCTACGCTGGCGGCGAAAGGCGCGGCGAGCGGTCAGACGTTGATGGCCGGGCTGCGCGCTCGACCTTTCGCAGCCCGGTACGACGGACACCGCTTGACGGCTGCCGGGTTGTGGATCGATGCCAACGGCGGAGCGGCACGCACGGGCGATTTGACGCGCGCCGCTTTCGACGCTCATCTCGGTTTCGACATCCTGTGGGACAAGTTTGCGCTCGGCCCATACGCCGGCTACCTGCAAATTCTCCAGCCCGACGACACGCTCCGACCCGACGACGCGCACGTGGTGGTGTTTGGGCTACACGCAATGTTCGGCAGCGTCACCTCCGAGGAACGAGACCGCGACGGCGACGGCATTCCCGACTCGCGAGACAAGTGTCCCGATCAGCCGGAGGACAAGGACGGCTTTCAGGATCAAGACGGTTGCCCCGATCCCGATAACGACGGTGACGGCGTGATGGACTACGAGGACGCGTGCCCCAACATGGCGGGCACCCGCACGATCGACCCTAAGACCAACGGATGTCCGATCGGCGATCGCGACCACGACGGGCTTCTCGACGATGTCGATCGCTGTCCCGATGAGCCGGAAGACAAGGACGGTTTTCAAGATCAAGACGGGTGTCCCGATCCCGACAACGACAAGGACGGTATTCCCGACGTCACCGACAAGTGTCCGAACGAGCCCGAGACGATCAACGGCTACGCCGACGACGACGGTTGTCCCGATGACGTTCAGGTGAGGGTCGTCGGAGACAAGATCTTGCTCGACGATCGCGTGCACTTCGAGACCAACCGCTTCGTCATGTTGGCGGTCAGCCAGCCTTTGCTCTGGCGAGTCGCGCAGATCATCGTCCGGCACCCCGAGTACACGCATGTCGAGGTCGAAGGCTATGCGGACGAGCGCGGCGAAGAATCGTACAATCAGAAGCTCTCCGAGAACCGCGCCAAGGCCGTGCTGCTGTTGCTGGTCAAGTACGGTGTTTCGCGCGAGCGGCTCACCGCGGTGGGCTACGGCACTTCGAACCCCAGGGTGTCCTCCAAGAGCGACGGCGCATACCGACAGAACCGGCGCGTGGAGTTCAAGATCACGCGAGAAAACAAGGACGTCATGCATAGCGATACGGTGCCCGAAACTCTCGCGCCTCCGCCCGGCTCTCCGGCGACCGGCACGCGCACGCCTCCCGCGCCCGAATCGCCCCCGTCCGCGACACCCGAACGCACGAAAGGGCACCCATGAAGGCTCACCCTTGGCGCGTTTGGCTGCGCGGCGCCGTCGTGGCTGTCGTTCCCTTGGTGGGCGGGCTTGCGGCGGGGTGCGGGTCCGATTCGATCGTGGGTGGGGGATGCCGCGAGGGATTGTCGGAGTGCAATCTGAAGTGCGTCGATCTCGTCCATGATGGCAAAAACTGCGGGCAGTGCGGCAACGTCTGCCCGGGCGAGCTCATCTGCTTCGGCAGCGAATGCCAGGACGAAGGCAATCTTCCAGGTTCGCACAAGGACGGTGGCGACGCGTCGTCGACAGGCGATGGTGCGCCGGGCGACGTATCCAGCGGCGATGGGGGGACCGGCGACGGTCCACGTGGCGATGGTCAGGGCGGCGACGGTCAGGGCGGCGACGGTCCAGGTGGCGATGGTCAGCGCGGCGATGGCAACGTGTGCTTGCCTCCCTTCGACAATGCCGACCACTGCGGCGATTGCGAGACTCAGTGCTCGGGTGCGACTCCCGTCTGCGGCCTACAGGCGACCTACAAGTGCCTCGCGGCCTGCGAAGCGCCACTCGAGGCGTGCGGAGCTCTGTGCGTGGACAAGTTCAGCGACGAGAACAACTGCGGCATGTGTGGGAACATCTGCCCGAGCGGAATCTGTCAGGCGGGACACTGCGTCGGCGCCGGCTTCGGTCACGAGATCATGATCGGTATGGACTACACCGACGTAGCCCTTTCGCTATCGTCGGCGCAGGTGACGATGCTGGCCAACGCGGTTTTGCTCGTCAACAAGCCCACGATCAACGTTCTCGTCTATGACGAATTCGGCGACGCGGTCAGCATCGCCCGCATCCAGACGTGGCTCACGACCGCCGCTAGCGGCCGGACGCTCACCTTCAAGAGCGCCCAGGGCTGGACATCGGTGCCTTCCAAGCTCGCCGTAACCGACTACCAGGTTTTTCTCGTCTACGATCAGCCCATGGCGCCCGTCGACCAGATGGCCACCAGCGGCACCTTGTGGAATGGCGCGATGGACGCGTTCGCCAAGGGGGGCGGAGTGGTCGTGGTGCTCGACGGAGGGACGGGGCACACCATGGACCTGCTCACCAACGGTGGGCTGCTTTCCGTCACCGGCGAGACCAGCGTCGCGGGCACGCAAGTCAAAGTCGACGCCCCCACCGACGTCGTCGGACTCAACCTCCCCGACATTTTCCTGGCCCGCCGGAACAGCGTCGCCTTCACGACGACGCAAGCACCTGACAGCCACCACGTGTTCGTCGTCAAGGACAATGCGGGCGCCCTCCCCGTGGTCGTCCACGCCGTGCCGTGAGCACCCGGCGTCGCTATCGCCGCGACTGAACCGATCTCAAATGTCGAGGCGCATTCGGTGACCGGTCTTCAAGACCACCACCAGCTCGAGCTCGGCGCCGAGCGCGCGCACGTAGCGACGGATCGTCGAGAGCTTGGCGTCACCGCGTTGCTCGAGGCGGTTGAGCTCTTCTTCATCCATCTCTGCGAGGCGAGCGACTTCTTCCGGGGATTTGCCGACGCCCTTGCGCAACGCTTGAAGAGCAAGACGCGGCCCGAGCGGATGCTTGGGGCGGTGAAGGATCTTGGCCCGGGTGATACGCAGCTCGGGCGTTTCAACGGTGTCGCTCGGTTTCGTCGCGCCCATGGTCAGTACTGGCTGTATATCATCGGGGGGGCAGGGGAATAAGGGGTCGGGGTGCTCATTTTTGAGGTGATTTGATGTTTTGGCGGGGGCCTCTGGGAGGGCCCCCAGCGGCAGGTGGAGTGGCTGTGCCATACCCCTACGGTCACTCGGAGCGCGGCCCGGCCGGTCCAAATTCCGGGTGGTTAGCCCCCTGTAGCCGGGGCGTGCGGCAGGGTGATAGCGAGAGCCGTGCCGGGGCTCGATCCGTCCCGTTTGCCCGCGCTTCCGACCCGCACCTGGCGGTCATGGCGGGCCAGGTGGCGGCCGCCACCCTCAGGGGCGGTAGGGCAAAAGACGCGCCGGGTCGAGGTCCTTGAGGCGGGGGAGCTTCTGGTCTCTGGGCGACAGGGTGGGCCTGGGGATCGGCCAGGGAATACCCACATCGGCATCGTTCCACAGGACGCCGCCTTCGCTCTCGGGTGCGTAGCGATCGGTGCACTTGTACATGAAAAGGGCCGTCTCGCTCGTCACGCAGAAGCCATGGGCGAACCCTTCTCCAATGTAGAGCTGGCGCTTGTTCTCGCCCGAGAGAACGACGCCAGCGAACTTGCCGAAAGTCGGCGATCCGACGCGGATGTCGACCGCTACGTCATAGACCTCACCCTGCAGGACCGTCACCAGCTTGGCCTGGACCTGCGGGTTTTGAAAATGTAGGCCGCGAAGCACGCCGCGCGACGACAACGAAAGATTGTCCTGCACGAACGTTGCGTCGATGCCCGCCTCGCTGTAGCGGGCAAAGTTGTAAGTCTCGAGAAAATAGCCGCGCCCGTCGCCGAAAACGCGGGGCTCGATGATCGTGACGCCATCGAGTTCAGTCTGTATCAGGCGCACGGTTCACCCTCGGCCCAGAAAGGCTTCGTCAATGCTGCGCGAGCTCGATGACCGAGTCGTCTCCCACGAGCAGCGATATCGCCCCCTGTCGCGCCGTTCCGGGATGCACGGTGACGCGCCGTCCGATGAGCGACGCCTCGAGCCGGCTTACGTCGACGATGCGGCTCTTCTCGAGCAAAACCGAATTTTCGACGTTGGAGCGGGTGACGATCACGCCGTCTCCGATGGCGGTGAACGGGCCGATGCGGGCATCCGAGATGACGGCGTCCTTGCCGATGATCACCGGGCCACGCACGATCGAGCGTTCGATTCGCGCGCCCCGCTCGAGCCGAACCCGCCCGATGACCTGACTCTCGGCGTCGACGGTCCCCAATATTTCGGACTTGAGCCAGTCGTCGAGAACGGTGTGGTTGGCGATGAGAAGATCGTCCTTTTTGCCCGTGTCGAGCCACCACGAGGTGAGCCGTGAGAATTGAACCTTGCCGCCCAGCTCGATGAGCTTGCTGATGGCATCGGTGATCTCGAGCTCGCCCCGGGCCGACGGCTTGATCTTTTCGATGGCCTCGAAGATGGACGGGCGAAACATGTAGACGCCCACCAGCGCGAGGTTGCTCTTCGGCTCCTTGGGCTTTTCGACGAGCTTGATCACCTGGCCGCTGGCGTCGACTTCGGCGACGCCGAACGCCGACGGATTTTGGACCTCCTTCAGCATGATCGACGCCGCGAAGCTGGGATCGCTCTGAAACTTGGCGACCGAATCGCTGATCATCGTACCGATGAGATTGTCGCCAAGGTACATGACGAAGTCGGCGCCATCCAAAAACGTCCTGGCGGTGGCCACGGCGTGAGCAAGACCCGAGGGGCGATCTTGCAAAATGAATGTGAATTTGGCTTCCCAGCGCGAGCCGTCACCCAGCGCCGCCTGGATCTCGTTGCCCGTCTCGGGCGAAATGATGATGCCGATGTCGCGTACGCCCGCGTTGGCCAGGTTGTCGATGACGTACATGAGCACCGGGCGGTTGGCGACGGGCACGAGCTGCTTGGCTCCCGTGTGCGTGAGCGGCCTGAGCCGGGTGCCGGCGCCGCCGGCCAGTACGAGTCCTTTCATGGAGACCCTTTCACCCCTTCGGGGCTCATCAGGCCCAGGCGTTCGCGTTGGTAGACACCCTTGCTGATGCGCTCGCACCAGGTTCGATGTTCGAGGTACCAGCCGACGGTCTTGGCGATGCCTTGCCCGAACGGCGTGGTCGGCTGCCAGGCGAGGTCGCGACCGATTTTGCCGGGATCGATCGCATAGCGCCGATCGTGCCCCGGTCGATCGGCGACGAACTCGATGAGCTCGCGGTACGAGCCCGCCTGCCGCGGAAGCTGCCGGTCGAGCACGTCGCAGATCTCGTGTGCAATGCCGAGCGTGGTGCGCTCGTTCTTGCCCCCCACGTTGTAGGTTTCTCCGGGAACGCCGCGCAGGGCGGCGATGTGCAGCGCCTGACAATGATCGACGACGTAGAGCCAGTCGCGCACGTTTTTGCCGTCGCCGTAGATGGGCAACGGCTTATTTTCGAGCGCGTTCAGGATCGCAAGCGGAATCAGCTTTTCGGGGAACTGGTACGGGCCATAGTTGTTGGAGCAATTGGTGGTGACGGTCGCCAGGCCATAAGTATGAAAATAAGCGCGCACCAGATGATCGGCGCCGGCCTTGGACGCGGCGTAGGGCGAATTGGGCGCGTACCGCGTCTCTTCGCTGAAGAACCCCGTCGGGCCGAGGGATCCGAAGACTTCGTCGGTCGAGACGTGAAGAAAGCG
>JBBSDY010000108.1:0-8837 GCA_038240245.1 Polyangiales bacterium | reverse complement strand
GGACTTTGGAACGCCGCGCCGCTCACCGAACGATGGAACATCGGCGACTGGGGCAACGCATGCGGGCCACGACCGTCGGCGCGCGAATCGGCCGGCGGTCAGGTGACCGTTCGCGAGGAGGGCGTCGAGCTGGTGATGTCCGGCGTGGGCCGCACCTTTCGCACCAATGAATGTTGGGAGCAGCTGCCCAACGTCACGCGCGGATCGCATTCCGTCTCCGACCACGCGTGGCGGACGCGGTGCACGAGCGGTCCCAACGATGCACGTCAGACGACGCTCGTCACCAACATCACCGCAACCGACACGACGATGACGCTCGATGAGACGGGCGAATACCAGTTTCGCATCGACAACCAGAACTGCACGGCGAGCGTGCGGCGCTGGCGCAACTTCAGCATTTCACAACGTCAGGGCGATGCCTCCCCCGTTGCCGTCGCGCCGCCGCCCGGTGTCGCGCCCGCGCCGACCGCCGTGGGCTCCGCGCCTGCCCGGGCCGAGCCAGCTCCGCTGCCAACTGCAACGCGCGCCACGCGATGTGCGGAGGTCGGAGACGCCGCCCGTGTCGAGGTCCGACCGACCCGCAAGTTGATGAGGCCCGGTGAACGGTTCACGTTCCGCACGGTCGCCCTCGACGCGAACGGGTGCCCCGTCGAGGCTCACACGATCTGGGCAATCACCACCGCGGGAGCCAAAGCCTCGGTCAGCAATGGCGGCACCGTGGTCGTCGGCGATGACGCCGAAGACGGGACGATGGATCTGAGCGTCTCGTTCGCCGGCAAGACCCTTCACGTCGGCGTCGAGGTTGCGACGCCCGCACGCTACGAAGCACTGCTGGCGACAACGAGTGTGAACGATGCGGGGGAGAGCGAAGAGGCTCCGGCCACCATCGTGGCAAGCGGAAGCCTCGGCGCCAACTCCGCCATCGCGCAGGACGGCGCACGATCGCGCAAGACCACGTTCGTCATCATCATCGGTGGACTGGCCATCGGTCTGGCCCTGCTCGGGTTCGTGCTGCTGCGACGAACCGGATCGCGACGAGAGGGGACGGCCGAGGTGGACGAGCCGCTGGCTCCCGCACCTCTCGCCCCGGCTGAGCCGGGACCGAGCAGGCAGCCGATCTCGCTGCGGGGCCTCGTTTGCCCTTCGTGCCGCAACGACTTTCCGCCGCACAGCACGTTCTGTCCGCACGACGGCAACCGGTTGGTCCCGGCCCCGTTCGCCCCTGTGGCTCCGGGCTCCAGCGGCGGCCGGATCTGCCCTACGTGCGGTCGCGGGTACGATCCGGGGGTAAAGACGTGCCCTGTCCACGGGGACGATCTGGTCCCCCCCGCGGTCTACCAGCTACGCGTTGAGCAGCCTTTGGCTGCAGAACGCGGTAAAATCTGCCCCAGCTGCGGCGGACGCTACGGCGGCGAGGCCACTTTTTGCGGGAAAGACGGCTCGGCGCTGGTGCTGGTGAATTAGAGTGGACCAGGTTAGACTTCGCGTAGAGCTGTAAACATGCAAAGTTCGGGCAATGACGTCCGCCTGAAAGGGTAGGCGAAAGTCACATGAAGGTAACGTGTCAGTCCTGTCAAGCGAAGTACACGATTGCAGACGAGAAGGTTCGCGGGAAGGTCGCGAAGATTCGCTGCAAGAAATGCGGCACGACCATCATCGTCAATGGGACCGAGGGTGCCGTCGCCGGACCCAGTGATCACCCGGTGGCGGACTACACCCATCAGGGAGCCACCACCGAGCAGTGGACCGTTCTCGTCGGTGAAGGCGATCAGCGAACCGTCACCCCTGCCGAGCTGACCAAGCTCTATCTCGGCGGCGACATCAGCTACGAGTCGCCGGCATGGAAGGATGGGATGGCCGAGTGGCTTCCCATCTCGCAGATCGATGCGCTGCGATCGGTGCTCGACAATGGTCCGCAACCCACGATGACACCGTTCGCCGATCACGCGCCAGCGCCGGCAGCCGAAGCCGAGCCCGCGGCGCCCGTGCCCGTGTTGCAGGCTCCGCCGATGAACGTCGCAGCCGCGGCTCCGGCAGCCAAGCCGATCGGCTCGCGCGCCAAGGCTTTCGAGCCAACCGCCGCGCGGCGACCCGGGCGCGGAGGCTCGACCGATCTCTTCGGCGCGCCCGCGCAGGACGAGGTGCTGACCAGCGCTTCGGCCAACCCGGTGCCCCACGCCTCGAGCGACGATGGGCACGACAAGCTGACCGGCGCGCGCAACGAGAACTCGGTGCTCTTTTCGCTCAGCTCGCTCACCGGTGCGCCCGGCGGCGCGCCCGCTCCTGCGCCGGCAAGCATCGACATGGGTCCCCTCTCGAGCAAGGCCGATCTGCGCTCCCTCATGGGAAACTCGGACAGCAATGGCAGGGGCCCCGCGCCCGCCAGGTCCGGGCTCGATGACATCATGAACCTCGGCGGCGGAGGCGTTTACTCTCCTGCCCTGATGGCGCCGGCGCTGGCGCCGCCGTCGGTCGACTTTGCAAGCGCAGCCGAAGTCTCGACATCGGGCAGCAAGCCGAAGAGCAAGGTCATGCTGTTTGCGATCATCGGCGTCGTCGTTGTGGGAGGTGGCGCCTTCGCCTTCACCACGATGAGCAAGACATCGGACAAGACGGACACGATGGCGAGCGCCACCGCGAGCGCGGGACCGGCCCTCACCACCGAGCTCGCGCCAAAAGCGCCCGAGCCAACCGCCCCTCCGGCCGAGCCCACCGCAGAAAGCGCGCCCACCGTGCTCGCGCCGGGTCAAACGGCCCCCAAGCCGGAGGTCGACAGAAAGATCGCCAGGGCGGACAAGGCCGACAAGGCGGACAAGGCCGATAAGCCTGCCGCACCGGCCCCCGTCGCCGCTGCCCCGGCGGCAGCTCCTGCTGCCGCGCCCGCCGCAGCGCCAGCGGCCGCTCCCGCGGGAGGCGAATTCGACCGTGCGGCCGCCATGTCGGCGCTCAGCGCCGCTGCAAGCGCCGCGCAGGCGTGCAAAAAATCCGATGGGCCGACCGGCTCGGGTAGGATCGCCGTGGCGTTCGCCAACAATGGCTCCGCAACGACAGCCGCCGTCGAAGGGCCTCCCTTCGCCGGCACCCCGGTGGGCGGCTGCGTCGCGGCGCGGTTCAGGGGGGTTCATGTGCCTCCATTCGGCGGCGCACCAGTGACCGTACACAAGACGTTCATCATCAACTAACGATCCCGCCCTGCCGAAAGCGGCCCCCTCCCCCCCTGCGCGAGGCCTAACGTGGATAGCGATTTGGCGGAGAGCCTGCAGGCTCTCAAGTCGGTCTTCGAGAAACGGAAAATCAGCACCCAGTTCGGTGCTGCCAACCCCGTCGTGGTCGAAACCCTTCGCAAGACATTCCATATCCCTTCGCGCTACCGGGCGTTCTTGCTCGAAGCCGATCCCATCAAGGCCGAGACGGTCACGCCAGTCGAGCGCGTCCGCCTCTTCTCGTCGGCCGAGATCGCGCGCGAGCAGATCGGCTATTCCGTGGCCGCGGACGGCAGCCCCGTTGCCTCGACCAAGGACGGAGAATGGCGAAAGACGTGGGTCCTCGTCGCTCAGAGCTCACTGCTCGGCGATCCGTATTTTCTCGACGTGTCCAAGCTCGATGCCGAGGGAGACTGTGCGGTCTACACCGCGATGACCGGAGCCGGCCGGTGGGAGGCGCGTCTTTGCGGCTCGACGTTCGCGCAGTTCCTGCGCATCCTGGCGGCGGGCATGGAAGTCGCGCAGGGTTTCGGCGAAGCCATCATGGACGACGACGACGAGGCCTCCTTCCGCGAGGCACTGGGGCACAAGATCAAAACCATCGACGCCGCCGCGACCCGCGCCGGACACTGGACCTGAAGCCGACCGCGCCGGGCGCACCCGACTTCTCGAGGGCAAGAGCGTGAAACGGTGTCCGTCCTGCTCCTTGTCGAACGCCAACGATGCCGAGTTCTGCATCGGATGCGGGCTGGCGCTGTCTGGCATCGCCGCCGATGACCGCGCCGATCCGGCCGCGGTCCGAAAGGCGGCCGAGTACCTAGCGAACGGCACCCTGGTCGACGGCAAGTACCAGATCGAGCGGGTCCTCGGCGAGGGCGGGATGGGCGTGGTGTACCTGGCGCGCGACATCCACACCGAGACGCCGGTGGTCGTCAAATCGATCCGCACCCAGTTCGCCGATCGCCCCGAGTTTCGATCGCGAACGCTGGCCGAGGGGCGAGCGCTCGCGCGCATCGATCATCCCAACGTGGTGCGACTCAACGCCGTCGTCGTCGAGCACGCGGCGCTCTACCTCGTCATGCAGTTCATCGACGGTGAGCCGCTCGACCAGATGATCGAGCGGCATGTCGCCGCCCGCACGCCCATCCCTCTCGAGCAGGTGCTCTCGATCTTCCGCATGATTTTGCAGGGTGTGGGTGCCGCCCACGGCGAGGGCCTCATCCACCGCGATCTCAAGCCCGCCAACATCCTCATTCGCAAAAGAGACGGCGTGGCGAAGGTCACCGACTTCGGCATCGCCAAGGGCGAGGAAGACGCCAAGGCCGGACGCGGGGTCACCAAGGGCATCATCGGCTCGCTTGCCTACATGGCTCCCGAGCAGGTGCGTGGACAGCGCGATCTCGACAAGCGCGTCGACATCTATGCCCTCGGCATCCTGCTGTTCGAGCTTCTCATCGGGCGCGTTCCGTTCGATGCGCCCAGTGACTACGAGATCATGCGCATGCACGCCGAGACGCCGGTGCCCAACGTGACGGCACTGCGCCCGGATGTGCCGCGGTACATCGATGACGCCGTGCAGCGCGCGTGCGCCAAGGACCGCGACGTTCGTTTCGCCAACACCGAGGACTTTCTGGCCGCCCTCACCGAGCCTCATCCCCTTCGGCCGGTCACGGCTCCCTTGATGGTTCCCCCCGTCGCGACGGCCGAGCTAACCGCTCCGCCGATCATGGAGCCGGTGCGGATCGCCCCCCGGCCGATCGAACCTCCTCGCGGCGATACGGGCGAAGGGGCATCGCTTCCCCCCGGCCCCCGGCCCGAGCCCCATCGCCGGCGATTGTGGCCGTGGCTGCTCGGGGCAGGCGCGATCGCAGCCGCCGCGAGCACCGCTCTCTATTTCGGGGCGAGCGACGGTCCGGGCCCCAAGCCGATCGGCAGTACCGGTGGCCAGCCGGGGACGAAGGCTCCCGCGCTCGCCGACGCCGCGGCGGCCGAAGTCGTCGTCGCGCCCCCTTCACCTCTCGCGGCCCTGGCGGGCAATTGGCGAAGCACGAGCAACCGGGATTTCCTCGCCGTCCTCGCTCCGGACGACACGCTCGAGTTTCGCATTCAGCAAGCCTCGCAGCACCCGCGCACCGGCTACGAGGCCGGCGACGTGCGCTTTCGGCTCTCGGTGATCCCCGGAAGCACCAACGAGTTTGCCGTCGAAGATCACCTTCGCCCCACCCCGCCGGCGGGCGTCGAATACGATCCGTCGACATCGCGCGAGACCTGCGTGGGAGTCTGGACGGCGGTCAAGGGCAAGAAACTGCTCGCGCAGTTCGACGGCGCGAGCGGGCTCACCGTCGACGTCGTTCAGATCCGCACCACGGCCGACAAGTTCAAGACCCAGGGCAAGAAGGTCGTCTCGTGTGTGAATCTCGCGGCGGCGCCCTCCGATCCCATCGAGAGCAAGCTGTCGCGCATTCCTTGATGGGGGAAACCCTAGAGGCCGCCCGAAACCGTGACCGCGGTGGGTTGCGAGGAGTTGACGACCTTGCAGATCACCGATGCGCCAGAGCTTGCCGCGTTCGATTTGCCGCCGCTCGAAACGAGTGACGAGAGCGTGGCCTGGGCTGCTTGCTGCACCTCGGCGGCGCCCTTGGCGGGAACGGCCTGTCCTCCCGGATCGGACACCGCGGCCGTCGACACCGACGCGCGTGCGATCTGGCGATCGGGCGCCTGGATTTGCAGTGAAATTTTGACGCGCAGCGAGGCCCCCGCGCGCAGGCCAAAGGCGAGAGGGTGCTTGTTGAAGGCGCCGCAAAAACTCGCCGTGCCGTCGCCTCCGTCGGGACCGTACGACGTGCGAACCCAGGTGGGCAGATCGACGATGTACTCCTTGGCGTCGCTGCCCGAGGCGAACTTCACGCAAGTGTTGGTCGGCGGGTCGTAGCCCGATCCGGGCGGGCATTGCAGCGCTTTTTTGCAGGCGCGGCCATCCCAAACCTCGTCCCGGCCGCACGTCTGCTGAATGGGAACGCACGCCGCCTGCTGACCTTCGACGACGAGCTGCTCGCCCGGTGGACAGCCGAGCTTCTGGTTTTGGCCGACCTGCACGCCCATGTTGCTCGCCACCTGGGTGGCCTGCTGGGGCGTGATGCAGGTGCCGGTGTCCTGATCGATCTCGAGACCAGCGGGGCACTTGATGGCAACGCAGCCACCGTTTGCGAAGTGAGCACCCTTGCCGCAGTACTGGTTGGCCGCTTGGGGGGTGAGACATCCGCCGTTCAGTGCGACACGGTTGGGCTGGCAAAGGCATGTCTTGCGAGCCGTGTTGTAGTCGGCCCCATCGGGGCACGTCGACCAGCTGCACTTGCCGTTGATGGTCAAAATACAGGTGTTCGAGGGGCATCCACTGACGAACAGGGGAACACCCAGAGCCACCAGCAAACCCCAAAGCGGCCGATCCATGACCCAAGGCCTAGCAACTACGCGGACGCAGGGCAATGCTACTCACACCCTGGCCCGCGTGGTAAAGCAAACGCCTTCATGATCCGCATCGTGCACGAGGCCACCAGCGAATTTGCTCGCGAGCGCGCGCGTCTGCTCGCCCGGGGCACCGCGGACTTCGAAGCCGTCGAGGCCAGCGTGCGCGCGACACTCGCCGAGGTGCGCCGCGCGGGCGACGATGCGCTCGCCACTCTCATCGAGAAGTTCGAGGCCCGCAAGCCCGCCGTGCTTTTCACTCGTGAATTCGACGGCGCGGGCGCTCTGGCCCGCCTCGCCCCCGACTTGCGCGATGCCTTGCGCCTTGCGGCGACGCGCATCGCTCGCTACCACGAGCACCAGGTGACGAAGAGCTTTCGCTACGACGACGACGGCATCGAGCTCGGCATGCGCGTGCGACCCATCGCACGGGTGGGCGTCTATGCACCAGGGGGCAAGGCGCGCTATCCGTCGAGCGTTCTCATGTCCGCCGTTCCGGCCAAGGTAGCCGGCGTGCCCGACATCATTCTTGCCACGCCGGCCCCCGACGACGTGCTGCTCGCCGCCGCCCATCTTTCGGGAGTGACCGGCATCCTCGACGCCGGCGGTGCGCAAGCAATCGCCGCGCTGGCTTATGGCACCCAGACCGTCCCCAAGGTCGACAAGATCGTCGGGCCCGGAAATCGCTACGTCGCGTGCGCCAAGCGTCTGGTGTTCGGCGCGGTCGGCATCGACGGGATCGCGGGGCCGAGCGAGATCCTCGTCCTGTGCGACGAGACGGCCAACCCGCGATGGGTCGCCGCCGATCTGCTCTCCCAGGCCGAGCACGACGAGGTCGCCTACCCGCTGTGCATCACGACCTCGGCCGCGATCGCGGATCGAATTGCCGCCGAGGTCGACGCTCAGCTCGCCGTGCTTCCTCGAAAAGACATCGCCTCCGCCGCCGTTTCGGGCAACGGCGTCGTCTTCGTCGTCACGTCGCGCGATGCGATGGCCAGACTCGCTGACGAGATCGGCCCCGAGCATCTTTCCATCCACGCCCAGCGGCCCGACGAGCTCTTCGCCCAGATCGGAGCCGTCGGCGCGGCGTTCGTGGGACCCGACACACCCGAGGCCGCGGGCGACTACCTCGCTGGTCCCTCTCACGTGCTGCCCACCGGTGGCGCCGTTCGCTACGGCTCGCCGCTCGGCGTGTACGACTTCATCGCGCGCACCTCGTACATCGCCTACGATCCCCACGCGCTCGGCGCGCACGCATCGGCCATCGCGAGGCTCGCTCGTGCCGAGGGGCTCGAGGGTCACGCCCGGGCCACCGAGATACGAGGCTCAGATCGGCCGCCCTCCGGTGATCGACGCTCGTAGCCGCAGATAATCTTCGCGATCGAACTCCACGCAATCGCCTTCGCCGCCCACCAGCGGAAGGTTCTGGTCTTCGTCGGTTGCCAGGGTCCCGATTTCGATTTCGCGCGCGCCGTTCGATACCGATAGCCTTCGCTCTCTCCCCGCCCCGAGCCTGCCCGCGTAGAGATCGACCAGTCGCTCGTCGATGCGCGCGTCGGCGAGCACGAGCCGCGTGCCGTAGCCCCGCCCCCAGAGTCGGAGCTCGCCCTCCTGGGTGATCTCGAGATGGATGCCTCGCGCGTGGGGACCGCCGCGGCGGCGCCGTCTGCGGACGTACATCGTCAGGATCGCCGGACACAAGAGCCCCACCACCAGCGCAACCTTGGCGCGCGCGATCTTCGAGCGACTCAGCTCTTGCTCCTGCTCGTCGGGGTCCGAGACGTAGGCCGGGATGTGCGTGCCCACGGCCGAGCCGATGAAGACGGCAGCCGCGAGCGACAAGAACCAGATGGCGAAGACGACGGCTTGCCGGCGCGTTTCACCGGGAACATCGAGGGTGGCGCGAATGGAGATGACGGCGGCGTCGCTTTGCTCGGGCTCTCCGGCCAAGGATTTACTCGACCCGGAGATAGTTTTTCTCGATGAGCTTCAAGACGATGCGGGCGGTGTCGACGTCGGTGGCAAGGCTCTTGTCGAGCATGGTGCCGAGCTTGCAGAAGTTGTGAGCGAGCTGCAAAACGTCGAGATCCTCGGGCGTCAAGTCTCGCAGCGGCGGCAGCAAGGGAACTTGCACCAGCAGGCGCGCCGAGAGCGCGGGGAGCTGCTCTT
>JBBSDY010000107.1:0-8860 GCA_038240245.1 Polyangiales bacterium | reverse complement strand
GAAAGTCCGCAAATACCCCAAAAAACGCGCATCGCAGCCTCCGAGCCGTCACGCCGAGAATGGTTTGCCCGACGTTCGAAGCATAGTCAGACGTTGGCGCGGGAGCTTTGCACTACCGTACGGTTACTTTTGCATCGCCGAATCGCGTTGGCTCGTGACTCCGGGGCATAGCTCGTCGACAATGATTGCGTGCATGCCTGGACGGTCGTCTCCGATCCCAAGAGCGGCGGCTACACGCACACGCTCGATGACGACGCGGGTCGCTCCATGCTCGCCGCCGTCGCCGGCTCCGTATTTCGTGCTTTGCAGGTATCGGCTTCGCTCTTCGACGGCAGATTCTGGTGGCCCATCCACTCCGAGCCGAACCTCGCGCAGTTCGAGGTCCAGCACGGAAAGGAAGGCGACCGGTGGAGTTACAACACCCGGCAATTCGAGGAGGCCCGCCGGCGAAGGTCGGCCGTCCGTGGCGAGCACGCGGGTTGCTCCGATCTGTTCGTGCCCATCGTCGTCGATGGCCACATCACCTCATTCTTGATCGCCGGCCCCTTCAAGACCGCGCGGCCGACCAGCATCGATGTCATCGAGACCTGGCGGTGGCTCACCGGTCGACAAGGTCACCCGGCCGATCCCGCGTTCGCCGC
Organism: Polyangiales bacterium; assembly: GCA_038240245.1. GTDB lineage: Bacteria > Myxococcota_A > Polyangia > Polyangiales > Polyangiaceae > DASWDH01. Next base: position 8,219 of record JBBSDY010000107.1, on the reverse strand, counting down.
CTACCTGGGTGCGACGCTCGCCACCTTGGTGCTCGAGGGCGCAAACACCGCGAGGTTCGAACGGCTTCTTGGATGCCTGGCCGATCTCTTCGGAGGGCGAGGGCGCGCGGATGCTCTCACCAACCGGGCGCACGCGCTGCGGCTCGAGCTGGAGAGCGCGCGAAGCGTCGAGCGCACCTGGCAAGCCGTGCGCCTCATCGTCGACGAGCGCTCGGGACAAGCTCAATACAGCGCGGCGCTGTCGTACGATCTGCGCGGGGTGGGGCTCGCGCGCGCTGCTGACCATGTTCTGGTCGGGCTCACCGTGAGTCGCGTGCCCGATCTCGATCCCGTCGAGGACGCCATACGGCGCGATGCGTTTCAGCGCGCGTCGGTCGGCGTCGCTCGCGCGGCAGGCGACATGATTGCCGGCCAGGTCGGTGACTACGGCGTGGTGTTCCTGAGCGCGGCGAAAGGCTCGGCCTCGAAGAAGAAGCAAAAGCTCCTGTCGCTCGCTGGCCCGATCGAAGCTCTGGCGCGTCGGCGTTTCGGCCTGTCTCTGCATCTTGGCATCAGCCAGGGCGCCACGGTGCCGCTCAGTCGCAGTTACCAGGCGGCGCTCGGTGCGGCGGAGTCGGCTCTCATCCAGGGAGCCAAGCTCGTCACGGCCGATCCTGGTACCGATCGGCCATCCTGGCTCCGTCACCTGCGCGACGAGCTGCGCCGCGTCGTGCAAGAGCAGCCGCGGATGCTTCCCGCGCGCTTCGACCGATTTCTCGAGGTCGTGTCCCTGCAGGCGGGGTCTCGCGTCGACCCTGCGCGAGCGCATCTCGAGATCTGCTTCGAACGAATCGCCGATGTGCTTCTCGCCAGCGGCATCCTGGGCGAAAATGGTTTTCGTGCGATGCGCGATCAGCTCGATCGCGATGTGCTCGAAGCTCGTACGCTGCGTGAGCTTTTCGCCGCGTACCGCAGGGCCGTGGCCGATTTGTCCGCCGCGGTGGAACGTCCGGTGCCCGCACGACAGGACAGCAGCCTGCGCGTCGCCCTCGACTACGTGCACCAGCACTACGGCGAGCCTCTCAGACGCGAAAAGGTGGCGCGCATGGCAGGATTCACGGGCCCATACTTCTCGCAGCTCTTTCGCAAGAAGCAGCGAAAGACTTTCGAGCGCTACGTCTTGGAGCTTCGCCTCGCGCGTGCCGAGCAGCTCTTGAGCGGCACCGATCTCACCGTGACTCGTATTGCCGAGCTGTCGGGTCATCGAACTCCGCACTACCTTTGCAGAGTCTTCCGCAACGAGCTCGATATGACCCCGCTCCAGTATCGCCAGAGCCGGCTACCTCATTGGGCCAAGGAGGGCGCCAAGCCAAACCGTCGCTAGTTTTACGGGGGCGGTGGGGGAGGAGCACTGCTGCGGGTCTCGCGCCAACCGAGCGCCGAGAGAAGCGCGCCGCGAACCTGTTGCGTGCGGTCGCCGGGCTCGAGCTTGCTGCCGTCGATCTCGCTGACGTAAAACACGTCGGCCACGCGGGTTCCCTCGGTGTTGATTTTCGCAATATGGATGGTGAGCGAGAGCTCGTGCAGGGCCTGCGCGAGCGTGAAGAGAAGTCCGGCGCGATCCTTGGTGAGCACCTCGATGACCGTATGATCCGATGATCCGCGATCGTCGATCAACACCTCGGTGGTGACGTTGGGAGATGGGCGCTCGCTCCACGGAGAGCTGCGTAAGGTGGCAAGAACCTCGGGCGCCACCGTTCCGGCGATGACGCTCTGCAGATCACGCTCGAGCTTGGGCAGCGATCGCTCGATTCCGTCGGCTCCGTCCGACCGGTCACGCACCCAGAACACATCGACGGCCTGGAGCGCGCCGTCGTCGAGGCGGCGGGTGTGGATTTGCGCGCCGTGAACTTCGAGCTTACTGGCCACGATGGCGGCGGCGATCGACGCGAGAAGGCCCGGCCGATCCTGGGTAACGACGCAGAGCCCGGCTCCGTTGGGGCGGTCGCCGGTGACCACGCAGAGCTCGGCCACGTCGGGGTGGCGCGACGGGACGAGCGCGGCGCTGACCGGTGAGTTACGCCCGCGATAGGCAACCATCGCGTGCGCGGCGATTTCGGACGGCGTGTTGGCGAGCAGGTACCGTTCGGGCATGCTCCTCAAGAACTCCTCGAGAAAGCGGCGATCGCTCGACGGAGCCCAGGTTTGCTCGACCTGCGCCCAGATGCGCGCGATGCGACCGATCTCGGGAGCGGCTCCCTCGAGGCGCGCGTCGGTGGCCACGAAGAGCTCGTCGAGCATCCGCGCCTTCCATGCGGTCATCGAAGTGGGGCTCGTCGTCGAGATGTCGGCGATGGTGAGCAGGTACAGATTGCGAAGGCCTTCGCGATCGTGCACTTCGCTGGCAAACTCGGCGATGGCCTTCTCATCCTGGAAGTCTCTGCGTACGGCCACGAAATACATGAGCAGGTGCTGCCGGATGAGGTGGCATCCATCTTCGATGTCGTCGCCGGTCATACCGAGCCGCGCCAGAATGATGCGCGCCATCTCGGCTCCGCGGCCCGAGTGGTCCTTGCCGCCGATCGCCTTGCCGACATCGTGCAGGAGCGTCGCCAAGAAAAGAACCTCGGGCCGCGTCACTTCTGCGGCCAGGCGACATGCCAGCGGACATTCTTTCGCAAGATCGCCGCGTACGAGGGCGCGCAGGCGATCGACTGCCGCGATCGAGTGAACGTCGACCGTATAGACATGGTACGTGTCGTGGTGAACGCGCCCGACCACCGGAACGAACTCGGGGATGAGCGCGGTGAGCACACCGACATCGTGCAGCTCGGTCAAGATCGAGCCGTTCTTGAACGGGGTCGATTTCGCCGTGCACACGAGGCCCACGAACAGCGCGGCGACTTCGGGGCTGCCCCGCAGCGTCTCGGCAAATCCCGGTTCGGCAACGGCGCGCGTCACCGCGGCCCGAGCAAAAGGAAGGACACGCATGTCGCGTGTGACGGCGGTCGCGTACAGGCGCAGCGCGAGCGTGGGATCGGTGGTGAGCTCGTCCGCATCGGTCACGGTGATCTGTCCGTCGAAGGACCGAAGGCCGTTTCCCAGATCGAGCTCGCGGGGTGGTCGGTGCCCTATCCGCGGCGTGGCGCGCCCCACGATCTCTTCACGCGCACGATTCACCGCGCGGGCATACCGGTAATAGTCCGACATGAAAGCTTCGACCATCGAACCCTCGATTTGCTCGTCGGTGGCCTCGGGGTGCGCCCGGACGCGCGACCGGTAGCCGAGCTGGGCGGCGATGATCTCTTGCTCGTCGAAGGTGAGGCGATCGCTGCGCCGCGCCGCGTGCTTGTGAAGGTGATTGCGCACGGTCCAGAGAAAATCGGCAGCCCTCTCGATCTCGTCGGCTTCGCGTCCGACGAGGACTCCCAGCCGCACCAGATCGGCGAAATTCGACACGCGCCAGCGCGCCCGGGCCGCCCACAGGGCGACGTCGAGATCGCGCAGCCCGCCTGGACCATTCTTGACGTCGGGCTCGAGCAGGAAAACCGAGTGACCGAATCGGGTGTGCCTCTCGCTCACCTCGGTCTCGAGACGGCGCATGAACTCTCCGAGCTCGCCATCGCTGAAGACACCCCCGTAGGCGCGGGCGATCAGCTCGAGCCCCAAATGCTGGTCACCGGCGATGGGTCGCCAGTCGAGCAAGATGGTTGCCGACGGAAGGTCCTCTCGTCCCGCTTCGAGCGCATCGGCCAGGGCGATGACTTGATGACCGATGCTGATGCGCGCATCCCAGAGCGGATAGAGAAGAGCCTCGGCGATGAGCCCAATGCGCTCGGGCGGCTCGGTGGTGAGGAGGCGAACGTCGATATCACTCTTGAGACCGACGACCTGCCGACCGTAGCCACCGACGGCGGCCAACAGGACGGGGGGTCTCGACTCGCCCACGTCCGCGGCGAAGGCCAGTGGGTAAAGGGTGGTGAGCAACCCGTCCATGATTTTGGAATGCCGAAGGCAGAGCGCTTTGCCTGATCGGCCCTCGGTTGCCAGCATGATTTCGAGCTCGGCCCGGTGTAGCTCGACGTACGCGCGCACCTGCGGCGCCACCCCGCGAGACGGGATCTTGTCGGGCAGAGAGCTGATCACGACGACATGGCTACAACGGCTGTGTCACCGCATCGTTTCGGTCAATGCTTTCCAATGTTTCGAGTCCCAGGGTCGCAAGAGGGCGGCGTGTCGCCGCTACGTCGCAGCACCATCGAGCGCGTGAGTGCACCCAAAAAGTTAGACGAGTGCACGATGGAACCAAGAGCCACGTCGCTAAACTCCTAGAGGCAATGAGGCCGCTTCTTTCGCGCAGCGTGCGTTCGCCGCAGTTGGCCGGACCCTTTCGGTCCCTCCGAGGCGCAGCCGGCGTGGCCGCTGCGATCGCCTGCGTGTGCCTATCGAGTTGCCGAGGTGACTCGCCCGTCAATGGCGCAACGGACACACCTGACGACAACCACGCCGATAGCTCTGCTCCCGACGTTGCAGTCGATACGCATGTGTCTGCCGCCGAGGCCGCGGTCGCTTCGCCCGAAGCTGCTGCCGCTTCGCCCGAAGCTGCTGCCGCTTCGCCCGAAGCTGCGAGCACCGCGGATGCTGGGGTTCCACTCTTTCCCGAGATCGATGGCGCCTGGTGGCAGATTGCATCGACGCCCGATCTCGGTGCCACGTTCAACCAGGCCGGCGAGCAACCGGTCGACTTCGCGATCTGGCCGTCGGCCGACGGGCGCTGGCACGTCTGGTCGTGCATTCGAGGGACGAAATGCGCGGGGCAGAGCCGCCTCTTTTATCACTGGGAAAGCGCGCTCCCGACCGACACCAGCTGGACGCCGGTCGGCATCGCCATGCAGGCCGACACGACCGCGGGCGAGACGGCTTGCGGACTACAAGCTCCCTTCGTGATTCAGGCCGAAGGCGCCTACCAGATGTTCTACGGTGACTGGGAGCACATCTGTCGCGCCCAGAGCACCGACGGAAAGACCTTCACCCGCGTTCTGGATGCCGCCAAGCACTCGGCGATCTTCGACGAGGGTGGCGGAACCAACACCCGCGATCCGATGGTGCTCAAGGTCGGCAGCTCCTACAACGCCTACTACACTGCGTTTCCTGGCAACGTCGGATCGGTCTACGTTCGTACGTCGCCCGATCTGCGCACCTGGAGCGCCTCGCACATCGTCGCGCGCGGTGGAGCCGCGGGCTCCGGACCGCTCACGGCAGAGTGCCCTTTCGTCGTCGCGCGCCCCGATCTCGGCGTCTACTACCTCTTTCGCACGCAGCGCTACACGCCGGCTCCCGCCCAGACCACCGTCTACCGTTCGCCCGATCCGCTCGACTTCGGAGTCGATGACGACAAGTACCGGATCGGCACACTCCCGGTCGCTGCGCCGGAGATTTTCCAATTCAACGGGCAGTGGTACATCGCCGCTGTTCGGCCCAATCTCGACGGCATCCAGCTCGCAAAATTGCGCTGGGTCGCGCACTAGCACAACCGCCGCAGTCGTACCCAAGCCGGCGAAAAAACACGCTGACGCCGCCGTAGAACCCCCTGCGCCAAAATATTGACGCACGGGGTCTCCTCGAGGACCCGGCCCAAAGCAGTGCAGCGATTAGGGCCAATTTGCCACGAGCGCCCTTGGGCGCATTTCCGATTGCCCGGATCCGGGCAGGGGTTGGCCGGAAGCGGGCAAATAGGACCCGCCGCCGATGGGATATCGGCGTCGTGGCGAGCGATTGTCGTTGGACACAGCATCGGTCGAATGTAAAATGTGAGCCTTATGGTGGGGAGATGCATACGACGACCACGCTTCTAGTCGTCGAGGACGACGACCAACTTCTGCGCGTGCTCTGCCGTGTGGCGCAGGCCGCCGGACTGTCCACGATCGCGTTGTACGATGGCGCCAAGGTGCTGAGCGTTGCTGCCGAACATCGTCCCGATGCCATCGTGCTCGACGTCGGCCTGATCGGCGCCGACGGACGCGACATCTTGAGAGCGCTCAAGACCGATCCCCGCACCAGCCACATCCCCGTGTTCGTCCACACCGGGCGAAGCGATCACGCCGATCGCGTAGCCGCCCTCGAGCTCGGAGCCGACGACTATTTCGAAAAGCCGTTCGACCTCGGGATGCTCGTCCGACGCATCCAGCACCGCGTCGACAAGCTTCGCGTGATGGGTGCACCGTCGCCGACGGGCGACGTCGATCGTCGGCAGGCCCAGCTCTTGCGCAACGAGCGACAAGAGCGGCTCAGCAGCGGCAAGTTTCGCGTCGGCACACCGTCCACCCGTGCACCCATTCTGGTCGTCGAGGACGACAACGATATTCGGCAAAGCATCTGCGACATTCTCGAGGACGAGGGGCACACGACGTGGAGCGCTCGCAACGGCCAAGAAGCTTTCGACCTGCTCCGCCAGCAAGATTCGTCGCCTTCTCTCATCTTGCTCGATCTCGAGATGCCGACGATGGACGGCCGTGAATTTCACGAGCGCTTTTCGCGCGACACCACCATGGCGCCCACTCCGGTGGTAGTCATGTCGGCCGCTGGGCCCGATGCGAAGCTGGGCTCGCTCCCATGGCTGAAGAAGCCGATGAGCCTGACCGAGCTGCTAGCGGCGGTCAGCAGAGTGGCCTGACGCATTGCGCTCGGCGCCTCGGTGGGTGCCGCCGCTCTTTTGCAGGGCGGTCGCCCTCGGGCCAAGGGGCAAATCTCGACCGGTCGCCGCTCCCGCGGGGTGTAAATCGTTAGACCCGTTTGGGCCGCCCGGATCCCCTGGAAGGTCGGAATTCAACCGTTTGAACCTCGAGAGAGACGGGAAGCCCAAAAGAAATGAGCACTTGCAGCCGACCCTACGCGAACGTCCTTTTGCTGACGCTTCTTTTCGGCCCCCGGGCCGCCCTGGCCGAGCCCGAGAAGGCGAAGCCCGCGGACTCGTTCGTCGATGGCATCGGGGTCAACACCCATCTTCTCTTTTCGAACTACATCGACAACTTCGACTCGGCCATCGTGCCCCGGCTCAAGGAGCTGGGCATCCGGCACATCCGGGACGGGATCCTGCTCGATGACGAGCCGTTCAAGGACCGCATTCGCACGTTGGGCGCCTTCGGAGTCAAAGCGACTTTCATCACCCGGCCTCCCCAGTTCGCCGGGCTCGTGCCCTGGGTCAAAGAGATGTCTCCCTTCATCGCGACGCTGGAAGGCCCCAACGAGCCGCACAACGAGCCGACGACCTACAAGGGGCTCACCGGGATGCCCGCGCTCAAGCCGTACCAGATGGATCTCTACGCGGCCATCAGGGCCGATCCCGATTTCGCCAAGATCCAGGTTGCTGCACCGGGGATCGACTGGTTTCCCGCATATGCGTCGGTCGGCGATCTGGATGCCTGGTGCGATCTCGGCAACTTCCACCACTGGCCCCCATCCACCGGCGAGACGCCGTACACCGCGACCGCGCCAACCGACGGATTGTACAAGGGGCCCGGCGGCAACCCCAACACGGGGCTGCTTCAATACGCGCGCACGATCGCGTCGACCAAACCCCTCATCGCCACCGAGACGGGGTGGTCCACGACGCAGATCAAGCCCACCGCGGACCACGGCTGGGATCCAGGTGTCTCGGATCAAGCCGCGGCGCGGTATTCGACCCGGGTGGCGCTCGAGCTCTTCAACAACGCGGTGAAACGCTATTTCCTCTACGAGCTCATCGACGACTATCTCATCCAGGTCGACGTCAAGCAGCACATGGGCTTGATGACCCGCGACGGTACGCTGAAGCCCGACGCCGTTGCCGTCAAAAACCTCATCGGCCTGCTCTCCGACGCTGGACCTGACTTCGCGCCAGGCTCGCTCGACTACACCCTGGCTGCCGCGGGCATCTCTCTCGTCGACGACAAGAATTTCAAGACGGGTGAGATCCATCACACCCTTTTGCAAAAGCGCGACGGCACTTTCTATCTCGTTCTTTGGAACGAAATCTTGAGCTACGACAACGCAGCCGAGCGCGACATCACCGTTGCCGACCAAACGGTCACCTTGAAGCTGGCCACGCCCATTCGACTGGCCAAGACGTACCGTCCCCTCGATGGACCCGTGGCAACGGCCGCGTACGACAACCCCACCGAGATCGCGCTCAAGGTGCCCGACCACCCCATGATCGTCGAGCTCACGCCCATGCAAGCTGCAACCGAACCTGCCGACGGCGG